>NZ_JBQHWA010000013.1:0-97128 GCF_052064225.1 Blautia massiliensis (ex Liu et al. 2021)
CGCGATGTCCAAGAAAAGGGACGATATACCAATTGCTCCATCATTATACAGCTTAAGCAACAAGATGGATAATTCCTTACTGGCTGTAAGGTATATTAATCATAAATATATTGTAGTAGAAAAGGGGAAAAGTCATGATTTCAGCAGAAGAACAGAAAAACGTAATTGCTCTTGTAAAACAGACAAAAGAACTGATTTTAAAAGAGATGAATAACGAAGAAGTAATGGTGAAGGGAGCTGCTAACTATGTGACAAATGTGGATCTGGCCGTGCAGAACTTTCTGAAAGAGGAACTTGGAAAAGCATTTCCGGAGATTTCCCTGATCGCGGAAGAAAAAGAAAACCTGGGACTTTCCAGAGAAAAAACTTACTGGATTCTGGATCCTATTGACGGTACTACAAATCTTATTCTGGATTTTCATATGAGCGCAGTTGCATTGGGACTTTATGAAAACGGTGAGATTGTTTTCGGTATTGTATACAATCCGTTTTCCGATGAACTGTTCCACGGAGCCAAGGGAGAGGGCGCTTATCTCAATGGAAAGAGAATCCATGTATCCGATATTGAAGATTTTGGGGATGCGGTAATTTCCTATGGCTCCACTCCTTACACAAAAGAAGAAGCAAAAAATCTCTTTCCGATTTTTTATCACATCTTTATGAAATGTGCGGATTTCCGGCGTACCGGATCTGCAGAACTCGATATGTGTTATGTTGCCTGCGGAAGGGAGCATGGATATATTGAACGTGACCTGAAACCCTGGGATTATTCTGCGGGAACCATTATTCTTCGTGAAGCAGGCGGTATTGTGAAGAACTGGAAAGGCGAGGAACCGTCCTATCTGAAAAATGAGGACATCCTCGCCTGTGCGCCGCAGTTTGCGGAAATTCTTCTGAAAGAATTATAATTTATTTTTTTGTAACCGATTTTGTGTTCAAGAAGGGAGATCAGCAGCGTGAGCAGGATTCCGGAAACAGAGAGAAGAATTCCGGCGCGGATTCCCGGGCAGATGTAACGAAGCTCGATCTGGTTTTTCCCTTCTGTCAGAGGAATAGAATACATGCAGTCATCCAGAAGGCCGGCAGTAATCTGCTGGCCGTTTCTGTATATTTTCCAGCCTTTGTCATAAGGGATGGAGAGATAAAGCAGGGAGCTGGAATCAGCAGCAGTACAGGAAACGGAAACATGCCCGTTTTCCAGCTGGAACTCTTCCACAGCTCTGCCTGAAATCTCCTTGGAAACAGCGGCAAGGGCATCTAGATCCAGCGCATAAAACTGTTCGCCCCCATCCCGGATGAAATATCCATTATCTGAATGGATGGAAACTTTTGCATAAGTGGCTTCGGAAACTGTTGGAATATAAAAAGCTGAGGGACTGAGCCACCAGGAATAACGGCTGATATAGGAGTCATTTACATTTAAAGAGGCATTTTCCATAGGAGAATCCCAGGGTATGTTTCCATATAATGCGTAATTTCCCTCCGGAACAGAAAGGGTGTATACCTGGTCAGTGCCGGAATCTTCTTTGGAAGAGCAGGTATAGGATAACGGCCGATACAGAGAAACCGGATGTCCGCACAGAATGCTGTACAGATAATTCTGGTATACAAACGGGTCATCGGTCTGCGGAGTCTGTATGGATTCCGAATTGTCATGATAAAGAAAGGCCATCGGCAGTGCAGACGGGTTACAGTATACGAACTTTCCGTTTTCCGCCTCTATAGAATCCAGTTTTGTCAGTCCGTTAACGGGATAGGCAGACAAGGTATATTTTACTCCCAGCAGAGCATCTGCAGCAATGACAGGAGAGTTGGTAATGTTCATATTCAGACCGTTTTCGCGATAACCGATACGTTCCAGAAATTCTCTCTGTGTATCGTCCGGGGAGGAAGTATAACCGGAAATGGAACGGTAATTATAAGCCAGAGCTTCGTTATAATTTGCAGTTGCACCGTCAGTGTACTGAATCTTTGTGGAAGTCTGTGAAATCCGGTAAATGGAACTGTCCGATTCCTTGATTTCTCCGATCTGTTTCTGGGAACCCTGAGAATAAGCGGTGTACTGGCTGTTTTCGTCTGCATGGTAATCATTCATCAGAAAGCTGGCGTTAACTGCCAGTTCTGAAAGGATGATTCCTGTACAAAGCAGAGTGATAACTGCTTTTTTCCATGATTTAAAATTCCGGCTGTACATAAAAAGTTTCACAGAAATCAAGGTAACTGCAGCGTAAAAAACGGTCAAATAGATTTTGGATGTATGTTCACCGGGGTGAATATTATCCAGAAAAAACAGAAGAACCGAAAAAATAATCCATCCTCTGGAAAGAAGAACTGCGGTATGGCCATCCAGGTAAATCAGATAAAAACAGGCAGCCAGAAAGATCAGAGCGGCAATTCCCACATAGGAATATCTGCACCAGTAACTTTCCACAGTTTTGAACAATGAAAATACCATATAAAAAGGTTTCCAGTAAAAAATCAGTGCTATGACAGCAAGAAAACAGGCCAGCAGACTTTTTTTCTGTGCAGATAGCGTAGAAGAAAGAAAAAGGGCAATAACCGCCAGGATTACCAGAGTCCCACAGAACAGAGAAGTACTGTTTGGAGTACTGTGCGCGCCCAGGTGGTAACTTTCCAGAATGGTGGGAAGCTGTCCGACGAAAGAAAAATCCTTCAATGCCGCGAGGTCCAGAGAACCACGGTTGGAATTTCCCATGGCAAGTACAGTGGGCAAAAACAGAACCGCGCTGCACATAAGGCCCAGAAACATGGAGAGGCCATAACGGAATATCATGACCAGGGCATTTCGTGGAACATGGCTGTGTTTTCTGGATGATCCCAGAAAATATAAGGCAAGTTCAAAAAGAAACCACAGGGCGGAAAATACACAGTTGATACCACCACTGTACCAGTTAAAAAGAATCGACAATGCCACCCAGACAGAAAGCTTCCAGATGGATGATCCGTGTATGATCTGGTAGACCCCCAAAAGAATCAGCGGAAGAAGATAGACACCGTCAATCCACATGATATTACTGCTCTGGACAATGGTATACTGGCAGAGACCGTAACAGCAGGATAAAAGGACAACAAAAAAAGTTCTTGCAGATTCCGTGTTTTCTGTCAGATATTTCCGGAAGCGGTTCACAAGAAAAATACTGAAGGTCATGGAAGCCAGAGATACTTTCAGCAGTACCAGGATGTCAAAAAATGAATGGAGATTTTCTTTTGGAAAAAAGACACTCAGAAGCATAAACGGGGAGGAAAGATAATAGCTGAAAACAGCGATATTGGTACCTCCCAGTGTTTTTCCAAATGTATAAAAAATGCTGTTTTTCTGCGCCAGAACATCCTTGAAATAAGCATAAAAATCCAGATACTGAATGCTGGCATCATCCACAGCCAGTGATTTGTTGCCAAAAGGGGCGTAGCCACAGGTGATAAATAAAATCAGTAAAACTGCAAAAGTAAGACCAAATGCAGAAAAATAAAGGTGTTTCTTTTTCACAGGTTCCTCCTCCGGGTGATGATAACAGAGCTGGCCGTCAGGCCAGCTCTTCCCATTTTTCATAAAGTTCTTCCAGTTCTTCCGAAATGGCAGCTTTTTCACGGCTTAATTTGGTACATTCCGCTACGTTGGTGCAGACATCCGGGAGAACCATGGTATTGTCAATTTCCTTATCTCTTGTTTCCAGTTCCTCAATGCGGGCTTCCACTTTTTTCAGCTCTGCTTCCCGTTTTCGTTTCTTCGCCTGTTCTTCTTTCATCTGCTGCCAGGAAAGTTTGTTTTCGGAAACAGTTTTTTCTTCCTGAGGGGCCTCGGGAGAATCAATTCCCGGAGCATAGGCACTGGTCAGTTCTTCTTTTTTCTCCAGATAGTAATCATAATCGCCAATGTAATTGACTACGGCCTGATTGGTGAGCTCCATGATCCTGGTTGCGGTCTGATTGATGAAATAACGGTCATGGGAGACATAAAGAACTGTACCGGTGTAACTTACCAGTGCTTCCTCAAGGATTTCCTTGGAAGCGATATCCAGATGGTTGGTAGGCTCATCCAGAATCAGGAAGTTGGCTTCGGAAAGCATCAGCTTGGCGAGGGAAACACGGCCTCTTTCTCCACCAGAAAGTGCAGAAATTTCTTTAAATACATCGTCTCCGGTAAAGAGAAATGCTGCAAGCATATTTCGGATTTCGGTCTCTGTAAGAGTCGGATATGTATCGGAAATTTCCTGGAAAATAGTTTTATCCATATGAAGAACATGATGTTCCTGATCATAATAACCGATCTGTACCTTGGAACCAAGAGAAAATTTTCCGGCATCTGCTTCGAGAAGACCGTTGATGATCTTTAGCATGGTAGTTTTGCCGGTTCCGTTGTTTCCGATCAGTGCCACACGTTCGCCACGTTTGATATCAAAAGAAATATCGGAGAACAGAGTCTGTCCCGGAAATGCTTTGGAGAGTTCCTCCACATGAAGGACATCGTTTCCGCTTAATACACGGGGTTCCAGGGAAATCCGCATACGATCCTGAATTTCCAGAGGCTTTTCGATACGCTGTACACGATCCAGCATTTTCTCACGGCTTTCGGCACGTTTGATGGATTTCTCTCTGTTAAAGGATTTCAGTTTGGCAATGACAGTTTCCTGATGTTTGATGTCCCGCTGCTGATTTAAGTATGCCTTGTACTGGGCATCGCGTAGCTGGGCTTTTTTAAGGGCATAGGCAGAGTAGTTTCCACTGTAGACACGGGTCTGTCCGGCCTCAATCTCCACTACCTTTGTGACAACTTTATCAAGAAAATAACGGTCATGGGAGACAATAAATACAGCTCCCGGATAATTCAGAAGATAGGTTTCCAGCCATGAGATACTTTCCATATCCAGGTGGTTGGTAGGCTCATCCAGAAGCAGGATATCCGGTTTGGAGAGAAGCATCTTGCCAAGGGCAACACGGGTTTTCTGTCCTCCGGAAAGAGTCTCGATCTGTTTATCAAAATCCTCTTCTGTAAAACCAAGACCCTTTAAAACACCGGTCAGTTCACTTTTGTAGGCATAACCGTTTTCCAGTTCAAACTGATGGGTAAGACGGGTGTAAGTCTCCATCAGACGGTTCAGGTCCTCGCCCTGTACATGGTTCATTTCCTGCTCCAGATTACGGATGCGGCGTTCCATATCAATGATGTGCTGCTTGGTGGTAAGAAGTTCTTCATAAATCGTATGGTGCCCGTGAATGTCCTGATACTGGGCCAGATAGCCGATATTTTTGTCACGTGCAAGAACAACATTGCCGGAATCAGCGGAAATTTCCTGCATGATGATCCGAAGAAGGGTTGTTTTTCCTGCACCGTTGCATCCGATAAGGGCCGCTTTTTCCCGGTCTTCAATATGGAAGGATGCGTCATTTAAAATTACTTTTTCGCCAAAGGCTTTGCATATATTTTGACATGATAAAATCATAAAAACTGTCCTCCTGTATAAAGAATTGTCTCTGTCTGGTCATAAAACAGGGAAAATCCTCCACCTATTATAACGGAAACCGCCAGGATTTCAAAGAAAAAATCAATTATTAGAAAAATTATAAGGAAATTTGTACAGAATAGACAACTTTAATTGACAGGAAAATGTCAATTCGTTATAATTAACCTAGTGTAAGGTAAGGAGGAAAACTATCGTGGAGACAAAACAAATCTCGAAAGCGGTGATTAAGCGTCTGCCACGCTATTACCGCTACTTAGGAGAGCTGATGGAAGACAATGTAGAACGTATTTCTTCCAATGAGTTAAGTAAGAAGATGCATACCACAGCTTCTCAGATCCGTCAGGATCTTAATAATTTCGGCGGTTTTGGGCAGCAGGGGTATGGCTATAATGTACATTATCTTTATACAGAGATCGGTAAGATCCTGGGACTGGATACCGTTCATCCGATGATCATTCTGGGTGCCGGTAATCTGGGACAGGCACTTGCCAATTATGTGGATTTTGAGAAGCGTGGCTTCAGGCTGGTTGGTATCTTTGACGTAAATCCTGTGCTTGAGGGCATCGCAGTCCGTGGACTTGAGATCCAGATGCTCAGTGAGCTTCCGTTTTTCCTGAGAGAGAATAACGTGGAGATCGCGATTCTGACACTTCCCAAGAATAAAGCCAAGGAAATGGCAGATATCCTGGTGGAGAACGGGATCAAGGCAATCTGGAATTTTGCACATCTCGATCTTGAGACACCGGATGATGTGATCGTAGAGAACGTTCATCTTTCCGAGAGTCTGATGACACTGTCTTATAATCTCAGCAAATACAGGCAGGAACATGTGGATAATTAAGAATTGTTAAGCTGCCGGAAACGGCAGCTTTCTCTATGACAGAGGGGAGGCAGAAGACAGAATGAAGAAGCTTGTTACCTGCAAAGAAATGAAGGATCTGGACTCCACAACGATCCGTGAGATCGGAGTTCCCTCCGAGGTTCTGATGGAGCGGGCAGCACTGAAGGTGGTAGAGGAAACAGAAAAGTATCTCCAGAAGGACGAAAGGATCCTGGTAGTCTGCGGAAGCGGAAATAATGGCGGTGACGGTATCGCTGTTGCCAGATTGTTCCATCTGAAGGGGATCCGGGTAGAGTTTTATATGGTCGGAAACAAAGATAAAATGACCAGAGAGACAGCTCTTCAGTATAAGATCGCTTCCGGTTATCGTGTCCCGGAGGTGAATAACCCGCAGTGGAGTGAATATACTACTATAGTAGATGCCGTGTTTGGGGTAGGCCTGACGCGTCCGATCGAGGGGCATTATGCTGATATCATCCATGAGATGAACAGTGCGAGGGCCAAAAAGATCGCAGTTGACATCCCGTCAGGAGTGAACGGAGATACTGGCCTGGAAATGGGAATTGCCTTCAGCGCCGATCTGACTGTCACATTTGCCTACCGGAAAAGAGGTCTTTGCTTTTATCCGGGAAGACTGTATGCAGGAAGGATCGTTACCGCCGATATCGGGATCTATGAGCAGGAAGCTGTGACTGCATCTGCCGCCTGTCTGGAAAATAAAGATCTGAAGCTGTTTCCGGAACGTGATCCCGGCGGAAACAAGGGTACCTTCGGAAAAGTGCTCTTTGTGACCGGAAGTGAGGGAATGTGCGGAGCCGCTTATTTAAGCGCCAGTGCAGCACTTCGTGCCGGTGCGGGAATGGTAAAGATCCAGACTGTGGAAGCCAACAGGATCCCACTGCAGATACTCCTTCCGGAGGCTATGGTCTGCAGCCGCTTTGATCAGGAATCCAATGAACAGCTTCTATCCTGGTGTGATGTGATCGTGATCGGACCGGGACTTGGAACATCAGTGGCCAGCCGTGAGAGAGAACAGTGGTTTCTCACGGCGGCTGCCCGGGAGAAAAAGCCGCTGATCCTGGATGCGGACGGCCTGAACCTTCTGGCTGCACATCCACAGTGGTATCAGTATCTGGGAGAGCATGTAGTCCTGACACCGCATATCGGAGAAATGAGCCGGCTCAGTGGCAGAACGATCCAGGAGATCCAGCATGAGATCGCAGATACTGCACTGAAATGTGCTGCGGAAACAGGCTCTGTGTGCGTATTGAAGGATGCATGTACGGTGATCGCAGATGAGAAAGGCCAGATGTATCTGAATCTTTCCGGTAATTCCGGAATGGCAACTGCAGGAAGCGGAGATGTGCTTTCCGGGATCCTGGCAGCAGTGTTATGTATGTATCTGAAAACGGAGGAACAGCCTCCCATGGTTTTAAAGGCCGCGTTAGGTGTTTATCTTCACGGACTATGCGGTGATCTTGCAGCCGCTGAAAAAGGAAAGCGCAGTATGCTGGCAGGAGATATCATAGAATATCTGCCCAAGGCATTAGCTATAGGTGAAGAGGAGTCGGGATTATGAAAAAATACGAGAGAGTAAAAGCACTGGTATCACTGGATGCCATTGCCCACAATTTTGAGGAAATGCATAAAAATGTCAAAGAAGGGACAAAGATCATCGCTGTGATCAAGGCAGACGGTTATGGCCATGGTGCCAGAGCTATTGCCCGTCTGATCCAGGACTATGACTATATCTGGGGATTTGCAACAGCTACTGCAGAGGAGGCACTGGAGCTTCGGCATGCAGGGATCACCAAGCCTGTCCTGATCCTTGGCCTTGTATTTGAGGAATATTATGAGGAACTTGCAGCCAATGATATCCGGATCACCATATCGGATCTTAATACAGCAGCAGAATATGCAAAAGCAGGTGCACGCATTGGAAAAAATGTACATATTCATCTGGCTCTGGATACGGGAATGACAAGGATCGGATATGCGGATATTCCGGAAAATGCGGTAAAGATCGAAAAAATCTCAAAAATCCCGAATCTGGTGATCGAGGGAATGTTTACTCATTTTGCCAGGGCGGATGAGACCGACCGTTCTCCTGCACTGGTGCAGCTGGACCGTTATCTCCGTTTTGCAGAGCTTCTGGAAAAAAGAGGCGTTCATATTCCGGTACGTCACTGCTCCAACAGTGCAGGTATCATCCGTGTTCCGGAAGCAAATCTCAATGTCGTTCGTGCCGGCATCACCATTTACGGTATTTATCCGTCAGAGGAGGTAGAACGTGATATTGTGAAGCTGACACCTGCAATGGAGCTGAAAAGTCATGTATCCTATGTGAAAAATGTGGAACGTGGAACAGCGGTAAGCTATGGAGGAACGTTTGTTACAGAACGCTTTACCAGAATGGCAACGATCCCCGTAGGTTATGCAGATGGCTATCCGAGACAGCTTTCCAATAAGGGCTGGGTCCTGATCCGGGGCAAAAAAGCTCCGATCCTCGGACGTGTCTGCATGGATCAGTTTATGGTTGATGTCACAGATATCCCGGAGGTGAAGGCCGGGGACGAGGTCACTCTGATGGGAAGAGATGGAGAGGAATTTATCAGTGTGGAGACACTGGGAGATCTTTCCGGAAGATTTTCCTATGAATTTGTCTGCGGGATCAGTAAACGTGTTCCGCGGGTTTATATCAAAGACGGTAAGGAATGCGGAGAAGAGGAGAGCTTTTTCCAGTAGATCCGTAAATACCCGGATCCGGAAAACGCCGGGTCAGACATAAGGCCGGTAAAAAAGTACCACGCATGGTATACACAAAGAAATTGTGGAAATACTTATCTGTAAAAAGGAATACGGCTTGCAAATAAGCCGGACCAGAATCGGAGTGTGAATTGTGTGGTTATAAAAAGAGGGGATATTTTTTACGCGGACTTAAGACCTGTAGTGGGCAGTGAACAGGGCGGCATCCGTCCGGTGCTGATCATCCAGAACGATGTGGGCAACCGTCACAGTCCTACAGTGATCTGTGCGGCAATTACATCAAAAATGAATAAGGCAAAGCTGCCGACACATATTGAGATCGATGCATCCGCCTACGGGATCGAAAAGGATTCCGTGATCCTTCTGGAACAGCTCCGCACCATCGACAAGCGGCGTCTGAAGGATAAGGTGTGTCATCTGGACAGTGCTATGCTTGATAAGGTGAATCATGCGCTTGAGATCAGTCTGGAACTGACTTTTTAGGGGAACATGAGGAATTTTGACCGGTTTGTTTTCTGATTCTTGACGAAATCTTTCATAAGTGCTATATTAAACCGAGTTGCAATTATGTAAAACGGTACCCAAAATGAGCAGGGCACGAAAGAAAATATACGGTAACAAGGAGAGGAAGATACCATGTCAGGACATTCAAAATTTGCCAACATCAAACATAAGAAAGAGAAAAATGATGCCAAGAAGGGTAAGATCTTCACAGTCATCGGCCGTGAGATCGTTATGGCAGTAAAGGCCGGCGGCCCGGATCCTGCAAACAACAGCAAGCTTCGTGATGTCATCGCAAAAGCAAAAGCGAACAACATGCCGAACGATACGATCGATCGTGGAATCAAGAAGGCAGCAGGTGCGGATTCTGCAGACAGCTACGAGAAGGCTGTATATGAGGGATATGGTCCGAACGGTGTTGCTATTATCGTAGAGACTCTTACAGATAACAAGAACCGTACTGCAGGTAATGTACGTAACGCGTTTACCAAGGGTAACGGAAGCATCGGAACACAGGGATGCGTATCCTTTATGTTCGACCAGAAGGGCCAGATCATCATCGACAAGGAAGAACTTGAGGATGAGTGCGGCGAGATGGATGCGGACGAGCTGATGATGACAGCTCTGGATGCAGGTGCTGAGGACTTCAACGAGGAAGAGGACAGCTTTGAGATCATCACAGCACCGGACGATTTCAGTGCTGTACGTGAGGCTCTTGAGAAAGCCGGGATCCCGCTTGTAGAAGCACAGATCGCCATGATCCCGCAGACCTATGTGGAGCTGACGGATGATCAGGCTATCAAAGATCTTCACAGAACACTGGATCTTCTTGATGATGACGACGACGTTACTGACGTATGGACAAACTGGGACGAATGATCTCTGAATAGAAAGTAATATTTTGCATATAATACCTCCAGAATTTCAGATTCCGGAGGTATTTTTTTATGGAAAAACAGAGCGAAGAGGGAAAACAGAAGGAACTGGACCGGGAAGCGAGCCAGAACGAACAGATCCGGGAAACCGGGCAGGCAGTGCTCGATGGAAATTCCCGGAAGCATAAAGTGGAGCTTCTGACGGTGATCGGGGAAATCGAAGGTCATGAATCCGCGCCGTCTCACAGCAAAACAACCAAGTATGAGCATGTACTGCCAAAGCTGGCTCTCATTGAGGACGATGAGGAAATCGAGGGGCTTCTGATCCTTTTAAATACGGTAGGAGGAGATGTGGAGGCAGGGCTTGCCATTGCGGAGATGATCGCGTCTCTGAGTATCCCTACGGTTTCCCTGGTGCTGGGCGGGGGACATTCCATAGGTGTACCCATGGCGGTATCAGCAGATTATTCCTTTATCGTGCCAAGTGCTACCATGGTGGTCCATCCGGTACGCCAGAACGGAATGTTCATCGGCGTAGCGCAGTCCTACCGCAATATGGAAAAGATCCAGGACCGGATCATTGCCTTTGTATCCGGACATTCACATATCACGGCAGAACGGATGGAGGAGCTGATGCTGGATACCTCCCAGCTTGTAAAAGATGTGGGGACTATGCTGGAGGGTGAGGAAGCGGTAAAGGAAGGACTCATCGATGAAGTAGGAGGGATCCGGGAGGCACTGGACCGATTGTATACCCTTATCGAAAGGAAAAAAACACAGAAATAACCAGTTTTTTATGTGGCTTTTGATGATGTTAGTTGTATAAGACTGACATGGTTGCGCTGTGCTGTGGTAAAGAATTTTGACAGAAATTGTAAATCTACTCTTGTCATATGCTGATTTTTAGCGTATTATTAATAAAGGTTTATAATTTGCGCGAGGAGGAAGACCATGTATAAGGTTTTAAAAGCTGAAACTCTGGCAGCTAAGATCCATCTTATGGTTGTGCATGCACCACGTGTGGCAAGCCACTGTCTGCCAGGACAATTTATCATTGTTAAACTTGACGAAAAGGGAGAAAGGATCCCGCTTACCATCTGCGATTACGATCGTGAGGCCGGTACAGTTACCATCGTATTCCAGGAGATCGGAGCATCTACCATTAAGATGTCCGCACTGAAGGCGGGAGATTCATTCCGTGATTTTGTAGGACCTCTGGGATGTCCGTCTGAGTTCGTCCATGAGGATATCGAAGAACTTAAGAAGAAAAAAATGGTATTCGTAGCCGGTGGTGTCGGTACCGCACCTGTTTATCCGCAGGTTAAATGGCTCCATGAGCACGGCATCACAGCGGATGTTATCCTTGGTTCCAAGACTAAGGATATGGTTATCCTTGAGAAAGAGCTTGGCGCTGTTTCCAATCTTTATGTTACAACAGATGACGGTTCCTATGGCCGTTCCGGTATGGTAACAAAGACTCTTGAGGATCTTGTGACAAACGAGGGCAAGCATTATGACGTCTGTGTAGCGATCGGACCGATGATCATGATGAAATTTGTCTGTCTTCTTACCAAGAAGCTTGGTATCCACACAATTGTCAGCATGAACCCGATCATGGTTGACGGAACCGGTATGTGCGGCGCTTGTCGTCTCCAGGTCGGTGATGAGATCAAATTTGCCTGCGTAGACGGACCGGAGTTCGACGGACATCTCGTTGATTTCGATCAGGCTATGAAGAGAAGCCAGATGTATAAGACCCAGGAGGGCCGTGCATTACTGAAGCTTCAGGAAGGCGATACCCACCACGGTGGATGCGGACATTGCGGAGGTGACAACTAATGGCAGATGCAAAAATGTTAAAAAAAGTTCCTGTAAGAGAGCAGGATCCGAAGGTACGTGCGACAAACTTCGAGGAAGTATGTCTTGGATATAATCAGGAAGAAGCAATGGAAGAGGCACAGAGATGCCTTGGCTGTAAAAAACCAAAATGTGTAGAGGGATGTCCGGTATCCATCAATATTCCGGGATTTATCGAGCACATCAAAGAAGGCAACATGGAAGAGGCTTACAAGGTGATCGGTTTATCTTCCGCACTTCCAGCTATCTGTGGTCGTGTATGTCCGCAGGAATCCCAGTGTGAGGGACAGTGTATCCGCGGTAAGAAGGGCGAGGCTGTTTCTATCGGTAAGCTGGAGAGATTCGTTGCAGACTATGCTCTGGAGCATGATATCAAACCTGCAGGAGCAGAGGTTAAGAACGGACATAAGGTTGCAGTGATCGGTTCCGGTCCATCCGGACTTACCTGTGCAGGTGACCTTGCAAAGGCAGGATACGATGTAACTG
This sequence comes from Blautia massiliensis (ex Liu et al. 2021), assembly GCF_052064225.1. NCBI lineage: Bacteria > Bacillati > Bacillota > Clostridia > Lachnospirales > Lachnospiraceae > Blautia > Blautia massiliensis (ex Liu et al. 2021). The sequence goes on from NZ_JBQHWA010000013.1 coordinate 12,810, forward strand.
TATTCGAGGCTCTTCATGAGCTTGGCGGTGTTCTTGTTTACGGTATTCCGGAGTTCCGTCTTCCGAAGCAGAAGGTTGTTAAGAAAGAGATCGAGAAGGTCAAAGAGCTTGGCGTTAAATTCGAGACAAACGTTGTCATCGGTAAATCCACTACCATCGATCAGCTGATCGAGGATGAGGGATTTGAGGCTGTATTTATCGGTTCCGGTGCAGGACTTCCGATGTTCATGGGTATCCCGGGTGAGAATGCAAGCGGTGTATTCTCTGCAAACGAGTACCTGACAAGAAGCAACCTCATGAAAGCATTCGATGATTCCTATGATACACCGATCGCAGCAGGCAAAAAGGTTGCAGTTGTCGGCGGTGGTAACGTTGCCATGGATGCTGCAAGAACAGCGCTGAGACTTGGTGCTGAGGTACATATCGTATACAGAAGAAGTGAGGCAGAGCTTCCTGCACGAGCAGAGGAAGTTCATCACGCTAAGGAAGAGGGCATCATCTTTGATCTTCTTACAAATCCGAAGGAGATCCTCGTTGATGAGAACGGCCACGTAAACGGTATGAAGGTTGTCAAGATGGAGCTTGGTGAGCCGGATGCATCCGGAAGAAGACGTCCGGTAGAGATTCCTGGTTCCGAGTATGATATGGATGTAGATACTGTCATCATGTCTCTTGGTACTTCACCGAATCCGCTGATCTCTTCCACAACCAAGGGCCTTGACATCAACAAGAGAAGATGTATCGTTGCCGAGGAAGAAACCGGTAAGACATCCAAGGACGGCGTATATGCCGGTGGTGACGCCGTTACAGGTGCAGCTACCGTAATCCTTGCCATGGGTGCAGGTAAAGCTGGTGCAAAAGGTATCGACGAATATCTGAAAAATAAATAAGCAGAAAGTCTGTTTATAAACAGATCCTCCGACTGTGTTTTCTGATGCAGCCGGAGGATTTTTTTTCTTGCAGATCAAAAAAGAACATTTGTTTGAAACTTTTGCCAAGTGAAGATTGTAAGTTTTACTCAGTTATGCTATAATGTGTTGGAAAAAATTTAAGAAAAGGAAATATCATTATGTCAGTGATACATGCGATTATATTGGGAATCATTCAGGGAATCACCGAATTTCTGCCGGTGAGCAGCTTCGGACATCTCTGTGGAGTGCAGGATCTTTTGGGCGGTACCAGAGGCTCCGGTGTGCTTTTTGAAGTGATGCTCCATCTGGGAACTATGATAGCTCTGATCCTTGTTTTTCTGAAGGACATCAAGAAGATCGGGATCGAGCTGATCGGAATGATACTGGATCTGATCGGAAATGCCAATATTTTTCTCTATAACCGTAGGACTGGGAAAGAGCTTACCTACGCAAAGATCATAAGCGGAACTTACCGGAAGCTTACTGCCCTGATCATGGTATCCACCATTCCTACAGTCCTGATCGGATATCAGTGCAAACGACTTGTTGTGCGAAGCGCATCCTCACACATGTTTTCCGGGATCGGAATCCTTCTTACAGGTGTGATCCTCCTTGTTGTGGACTACAGTAATGTCAATGGCAGCAAGGGAACAAAAGAAACCAGCTTCGGAGATGCTATGTGGATGGGTATCTGCCAGGGTCTTTCTGTGTTTCCGGGACTTTCCAGGCTTGGACTTACCATGAGTGCAGGACTTTTCTGCGGCCTCGGAAGAAAGTTTGCAGTGAAATATTCGCTGCTGATGAGCATTCCGGCTGTGTTGGGAGCTTTTTTTGTGGAGATGGGAGAGTTCACTTCTGTTCATATGACTGTTGGCCAGGGATTTACTTATGTTCTTGGAATGATCGTGGCCGGGATCACAGGCTATCTGGTGATCCGTTTTATGCTTAAGCTTTCGAATCAGGTCAGACTGCGTTATTTTGCATTTTATTCTTTTGCAGCCGGAATCCTTATTCTGGCAGCGAATTATATTTGATATCAACTGGGAGGAGTCTGACAATGGCAGCTTCAAAAACGACAAAAAAAAGAAAAAGAAAACCTGCGGCGAAGCAGCAGCCTGTCGGTAACCGCTTTCAGACAGAGATCCTGATCCTTGTGATGTTTGCGGCCTGCCTGATCCTGATGATCAGTGCATTTGGTATGGGAGGGATCGTAGGAAATGCCATCAGTGCCGTATGCTTTGGCATCATGGGACTTTGTGCATATATTTTCCCGATCCTGCTTTTTGCCGGAGTTACGTTCCTGATCGTGAACAATACCAACCGCCTTGCCTACAAAAAGGTACTGGCGGGCGTGGTATTTTTTGTGTTCCTCTGCGGCTTTCTTCAGCTGATCACAGAGGGCTATACGCCAAGTACCACGTTTTCGGATTATTATTCACTGAGTTCGGAATACCGTACCGGCGGTGGAGTATTCGGTGGTGCAGTATGTATTTCCACAGCATCCGCTTTTGGCGTTGTGGGCGGAACTGTGATCATCGTTCTGGTGCTTCTTGTGTCTCTCATCATCATAACACAGAGATCCTTCTTCGGATTTATGAATAAGATCCTGGACTTTTTTACAGATGCAGCAAGAGAGGGCAGAGAAGCTTATCTTGAGGGACAGCCGGACAGAGAAAAGCAGAAGGAGCTTCGCAGAAAGATCCGTGCGGAAAAAAGAGCGGAGAAGATCCGCCGGCTGGAAGAAGAGCTGGAGGAAGAAGAACTTGCCCTTACAGAGGAAGATCCGGAAAATATCTCAAAAAAACAAAAGAAAAAAACAAGAAGATCGCAGAAAGAAAGACAGGCTGCGGTGAAGGCGAACCGGGAAGGAGAATTTAATCTTCCTTCTTTCCTTGATGAACAAAAGGCTGTACTTCCGGCAGATACAGATCTGACAGAAGAGGATCCGGGGCTTGATGAGAAACCGGAGGAGCATGCCCGGCCGCTTGAATTCCAGATCCACCGTTCACAGCCGCAGCCGGCCCGGGAAGAGTCGGAGGAGCCGGATTTCGAAAGAGAAATGCAGGAAGCCGAAGAGGAGGATGCTTATGCCGGCTACGAGGATGTGGATATTCCCGAGATGCAGCAGATCCTGCCGGCAAAGACAGCTGCAGCAGCAAAAGCTTCCCGGGAAACAGGAAAGGCAGCGGTTCCCGCTGAGATAAAGGAGGATCCTCAGCCGGAAGCTGAACAGAAGGCATCCCATCAGCCCTCCAGAAACCCGAAGTCATCTCAGACAGAGATCGAGCATGGGATCAGAAATATCCAGCATGAGATCAGCCAGGGAGAAGCTCCGGAGAAGAAACCATATCAGTATCCGCCGCTGAAGCTTCTGAAGCGCGGAGATGGCAGATCTCAGGGAGATTCCGATGCACATCTGCGCAAAACAGCGCAGAAGCTTCAGGAAACTCTGCATAATTTCGGCGTCAATGTAACCGTTACCAATGTGAGCTGCGGACCTACCGTTACCCGCTATGAGCTGCAGCCGGAAATGGGTGTGAAGGTCAGCAAGATCGTTGGCCTTTCCGATGATATCAAGCTGAATCTTGCTACACCGGATATCCGCATCGAAGCACCGATACCGGGAAAGGCAGCCGTGGGGATCGAGGTCCCGAACAAGGAGAACAGCCCGGTCATGCTGAGGGATCTTCTTCAGTCAGAGGAGTTTAAAAATGCAAAATCCAAGCTGTCCTTTGCAGCAGGTAAGGATATTGCCGGAAAACCGGTAGTGGCAGATATTGCCAAGATGCCGCATCTTCTTATCGCCGGAGCAACCGGCTCCGGAAAATCCGTCTGCATCAATACGCTGATCATCAGCATCCTTTATAAGGCTACACCGGATGAGGTGCGTCTGATCATGATCGATCCGAAGGTGGTGGAGCTCAGTGTATATAACGGGATCCCGCATCTGTTCATTCCGGTGGTCACAGATCCGAAGAAAGCGGCCGGTGCGCTGAACTGGGCTGTTTCCGAGATGACCAGCCGTTACAATGCCTTTGCGGAATATGGGGTACGTAATCTTGGAGAATATAACAAAAAGGTTGCCAATATGCGGGTCCCGGAGGGAGAAAAGGCACCTGAGAAGATGCCGCAGATCGTGATCATCGTGGACGAGCTTGCGGATCTTATGATGGTTGCGCCGGGAGAAGTTGAAGATGCGATCTGCCGTCTGGCCCAGCTGGCACGTGCAGCAGGTATCCATCTGATCATTGCTACCCAGAGGCCATCGGTCAATGTCATCACAGGTCTGATCAAGGCCAATATGCCGTCCAGGATCGCATTTTCCGTATCTTCCGGTGTGGATTCCAGAACGATCCTGGATATGAACGGTGCCGAGAAGCTTCTTGGCAAGGGCGATATGCTGTTTTATCCGCAGGGGTATCAGAAGCCGGCCAGACTGCAGGGCGCTTTTGTTTCAGATGAGGAGGTCAGTGCAGTCGTAGAATATGTTTCTGACAAAAATCAGGGTGCTGTTTATGATACCTCCATTGAGAAGCAGGTCAATACAGCCGGTGTCCCGGGAGGAGCCGACGGCGGTGACAGAGATGTCTATTTTACAGAAGCCGGTAAATTTATCATTGAGAAGGAAAAGGCCTCCATCGGTATGCTCCAGCGTATGTTCAAAATCGGATTTAATCGTGCGGCAAGGATCATGGATCAGCTTTGTGACGCAGGAGTGGTAGGTCCGGAGGAAGGAACCAAGCCAAGGAAGGTTTTGATGTCAGCAGAAGAATTTGAGAATTATCTGGAGGAGAACGGCGGATGAAAATAAGTATCCTGACAGTAGGGAAGATCAAGGAAAAATATCTGCGGGATGCCATTGCGGAGTATTCCAAGCGCCTCGGGCGTTACTGCAAGCTGGAGATCATAGAAGTGTCCGACGAAAAAACGCCGGATAATGCCAGCGAAACAGTAGAAGATGCCATTCGGAACAAGGAAGGGGAGCGTCTTCTTAAATATATCCGGGATGATGCGTTTGTGATCACTCTGGAGATCGGAGGCGAACAGCTGACCTCTGAGAACTTCGCACGGAAGATCAACGAGCTGGGAATACGTGGGACCAGCCATATCCAGTTTGTGATCGGCGGCTCTATCGGTCTTGGAAAAGAAGTACTGAAGAGATCAGACTATGCTTTAAGCTTTTCGAAGATGACATTTCCTCATCAGCTGATGCGTGTGATCCTTCTGGAACAGATCTACCGCAGCTATCGTATCATCAGTGGAGAGCCCTATCATAAATAATATCATACTACATATCTGCAAATATCTTGACAATTTTCGGATATGTAGTATGATAAAAAAGAGTAGCACTCGGAGCTCAAGAGTGCTAATAATCACAGAAAGAAGGAAATGAATATGGCATTAAAACCAGTTGCAGACAGAGTTATCGTAAAATATTTTGAGACAGAAGACAAAACCGCATCCGGCATCGTACTTCCGGACAGCTCCAAGGAGAAAACCCAGCAGGCAGAGGTTATCGCAGTAGGTGGCGGTAAGGTCGTAGACGGTAAAGAAGTACCGGTACAGGTAAAGCCGGGCGACCGTGTGATCTACGGAAAATACACAGGAACCGAGATCAAATATGAGGGTGAGAAATATCTGGTGATCAACGCAGATGATATCATTGCCATCGTAAAAGACTGATGAAGAATATATAGATCTGGGGCAAGATACAGAAAATTTATCTTGACGCCTGTGGGATCTGTATGTAGAATAAATACAAACTTTAACGAAATGCAGTAAAAAAATCTCTGAAGAGCCAGGGACAGCTTGACAAAGGTAATATGGTATAGTATTATCTTACCTATATCATATTAAACTGGTGGGAAAAGAGGAATACTCACTGAAACACAGGAGGAACAGGAAATGAGAAAAAAAGTACTGGCAGCGCTTCTGGCAGCTGCAGTGGCAGGAACAACTGTTATGTCAGGAATGACTGCTTTTGCAGCAGAAACAGAAGGAACCAAGGCGGAAGGCGGAAATATTACCATTGCAGAAACAGCAGATCCGCAGAACATCAATCCGCTCTATGTTGTGGATCAGACAAGCTTCGATATGATGCAGGCACTGTACAGCCCGTTTTTTGAGATCGTGAACGGAGAGATGTATTACGGAAACGGACTTTGCGAAAGTGTAACAGCCAATGATGATGCCAGCGAATTCACACTGAAGCTCAAAGACGGACTGAAATGGCATGACAGTCAGCCGATCACAGCCGATGATGTGGTATTCACCATGCAGGTGCTGGTAGATGAGAAGCAGAATGTTCCGTACTCTTCTTACGGATACGTTAATGACAAGGCAGTAGAGGCAGAGAAGGTTGATGACCTTACAGTCAAGCTTTCCCTTGGATCATCTTCCGCAGGATTTCTTGGCGGACTGAGCCAGGTTTACTGTATTCCGAAGCATATTTATGACGGCGTGGAGAATATCGGAGAAAGTGATCTCAACAATGAACCGGTGGGAAGTGGTCCTTTTAAGTTCGAGGAATACAAATCCGGAGAGTATTATAAAGTAACAAAATTCGATGACTATTTTGATGATGTAAATCTGGATTCCATCACCTTCAAGATCGTAAAGGATTCCAGCTCCGCCAATGCGGCACTTGCAAGCGGAGATCTGGATGCACGTCTGATCAGCGCAGATGATTACGATACCGTCAGTGCTTACGATAACGTAAACATCAATACCTATAATTCCGGACGTGTCAACGCCATGTTCATGAATGAGCTGAACGAAGATCTTCAGGATGTAAAGGTACGTCAGGCGATCGCATACGCACTGAATAAAGAGGAGTTCTGTCAGTTTGCTTTCCTTTCCGAGGATTATGCAGAGCCTGCAGATTCTATTTTTACACCGGATACACTCTACTATACAAAACCGGACAATACCTACGACAATGATCCGGCTAAAGCACAGGAGCTCCTTTCCGAAGCAGGAAAGACAAGTCTTTCTCTGAACCTGATGTATATCTCCACAGATAAGACAATGGAGAGTGAAGCTCTGTATGTACAGTCTGCCCTTGCCAATGTAGGAATCACCATCAATCTTCTTCCTACAGATGAGTCTACCTTCAAGAATAAGACAAAGGATACGGAGTGCACAGATTATGATCTGGTACTGAGCTTCTACACTCTGGGAGAAGAGCCGAGCCTTTATGCAGACATGAGTTCTTCCGCCAGCCGTTCCAACTATTCCAGGATCAAGGATACAGATCTGGATGCATTGTGGGAAGAGGGCAACAGCACTGCAGATGAGACAAAACGTGGCGAGATTTATAAGGAGATCCAGAATACGATCAATGATAACATGTATATCTATCCGATCGCTTATTCCAATGGTTTCTATGCGGTAAGTAAAGATTTCGGGGGCTTTGATGAATGTCTGTTAAAAACTATTTATTATGATTATTCCAAGATCTACACATTGGAGAAATAAATAATTTTATAGCGGATGAATACCGGAAACAGAAAGAGGCTGACGCGTTTTTTGCGCCAGCCGATTTCCTGTTTTCGGGGAAAATAAAGGAGGTACATTTTGAAGAAGATCGTAAACCGTCTGATACAGTGTATTCTGACACTGTTTATTGTCTCTGTTCTCTGCTTTGCACTGACAAAAGCAGCGCCCGGAGATCCTGTCCTGACTTATGTGGAACCAAATATGAGTGAAGAATATATCCAGAACCTGAGAGAAAGCCTGGGACTTACAAAGCCTGTCTATGAGCAGTACTTTCTGTGGCTGGGAAGGATCCTTCACGGGAATTTCGGAAATTCCCTGATGAATAACCGACCGGTCCTGACACAGATGCTGGAGAGGCTTCCCGCAACCGTGATCCTAATGGGAACCAGCATGCTGCTTGGTTTTCTCATTGCCATTGTACTGGGCCTGTATTCCGGAAAGAATAAAAATGGTGTTCTGGATAAGATCACCAGCATGTTCTGTTATGTAGGCATCTCCATTCCTACTTTCTGGTTCGGTATCATGCTGATCTATCTCTTCAGTGTGCATCTCCATATCCTGCCAAGTATCGGTATGCATTCAGACGGCAACCGTTCCTTAGGAGATCTGATCCTGCATATGGTCATGCCCTGCGCAGTTCTGACATTTGCGAATGCTTCACAGTACATCCGGTATTTAAGAAGCAGTACCATTACGGAAATGTCCTCCGATTATGTTATGGTGCAGAAGGCTTATGGAATGAAAGAGTCTGGAATCCTTTTCCGGCATGTACTGAAAAATGCCATGCTTCCTATGATCACAGTTCTCGGAATGAGTCTGCAGTCTCTGGTTTCCGGTGCCATTATTACCGAGCAGGTTTTTGCATGGCCGGGAATCGGTCAGCTGGCAGTGACCGCTGTTATGCAGTATGATTATCCCCTGATCATGGGAATCACCATGTTTACCGCGCTTCTCGTGGTGCTCGGAAATCTTCTGGCAGATATCCTGTATGCTGTCTTTGATCCGAGGATCCGCAAAGCAGGATGTTAGGAGGTAAAGGGACATGAGAGAAAATATCTGGAAAAATATCAAACTTGGTTTTAAGACAAATAAACTTGCGGTGGCAGGTGCAGCAGCGATCATCCTGCTGGCACTGATCTCCATTTTTGCCTTTCTGTATCCGGTAGATCCCAATGCCATCAGCGCCACAGAGCGACTGAATGCTCCGTCCATGGCACACCTTTTCGGTACGGATGATATGGGACGGGATTATCTGGCCCGCTGTATTTACGGAGGAAGAGCATCCCTTCTGGTGGGCTTCCTTTCCATGGTGCTTTCTACAGCCCTTGGTGTGATCATCGGTTCCATCAGCGGTTTTGTGGGAGGAACGGTGGATGCAGTGCTGATGCGTCTGGTGGATGCGCTGATGAGCCTTCCGACATTCCTGATCATGATCGTTATGAATGCCTTCCTGAAACCGGGACTTCAGAACATTGTCCTGATCATCGGCTTTCTGACCTGGATGAACATTGCCAGGATCGTCCGTGGCGAGACCATTTCCCTGAACGAGAGAGAGTATGTCATCTATGCAAAGATCTCCGGACAGAAGAAATTCTCCACCATTGTACATCATATCCTGCCTAACATCATGCCTACCATTATCGTGGCTGCAACCATGAACATTGCCAATGCCATCCTGATGGAATCTGCACTGAGCTTTTTCGGCCTGGGTATCCAGCCGCCTACGGCTTCCTGGGGAAGTATGCTGAGCAATGCACAGCGCTATATCCAGCAGGCACCGTATCTGGCTATTTTCCCCGGAATCCTGATCCTGATCACGGTCGTCAGCTTCAATTATCTGGGAGAAGTATTAAGAAAAGTATTCGAGCCCAAGTAAGGAGGACATTTACATATGGAAAAATTACTGGAAGTAAAAGATCTGAAGGTGTCTTTCTTTACAGACCTTGGAGAGACACAGGCAGTAAAAGGTGCAGGCTTTGCCATCGGTGAGGGGGATTTTTTCGGGATCGTAGGAGAGTCCGGAAGCGGAAAAAGCGTGACCACCAAATCCATTCTCCGTCTCGGACCATCCAACTGTAAGATCATGGGTGGTGAGATTCTGTTCCGGGGAGAAGATATCCTGAAGAAAAATGAAGCAGAGCTCCGTGAGATCCGCGGTGGTGAGATCGCCATGATCTTTCAGGATTCTCTTTCCGCACTGAATCCGGTTTACACTGTTGGCAATAAGATGGTAGAGCTGATCCGGCGCCATACCAATATGAACAAAAAAGAAGCAAAGGCCCGGGTGCTGGAGCTTCTCACAGCCGTTGGCATCACAGACCCGGAAAAGGCTATGAACAGCTATCCCCACGAGCTTTCCGGCGGTATGCGCCAGCGTGTGATGATCGCCATGGCCATGAGCAGTGACCCGAAGATCCTGATCGCAGATGAGCCCACCACAGCCCTGGACGTTACGATCCAGGCGCAGATCCTTCATCTGCTTCTGGAGCTTCAGAAAAAAAACAATATGAGCATCATCCTGATCACCCATGATCTGGGCGTTGTAGCGCAGACCTGTAAACGGGTAGCTGTCATGTGTGGTGGCTACGTGGTGGAAGAGGGAACGGTAGAAGAAATCTTTCTTCATCCGGGACATCCCTATACACAGGCACTGATCGCAAGCATGCCGCGGGTGGGAGGTACCTTTGAACAGTTTCTGGAGAGAGATCTTTCGGACGGAAACGGTGATCTGTGTCCCTTCCTGAATCGCTGTAAATATGCGGACAAAACCTGTGAAGCCTGTCTTCCGAAATATTATGAGTCTTCAGAGGGACACAGGATATTCTGTCACAGAAGGGAGGAGAAGAGATGAGCAAACCCTTAATTGAAGTAAAAGATCTGAAAGTATATTTTAAACAGAAATCTCCGAAGCTTCTGTCCTTTAAGCCGGGCATACTGAAGGCTGTGGATCAGGTAAGCTTTTCGATTGAAAAGGGGAAAACTTTCGGTCTGGTAGGAGAATCCGGAAGCGGAAAATCTACCATCGGAAAGGCAATCCTACGTTATCATAAACCCACAGGCGGTGAGATTTTTTATGAAGGAACAGAGATCGGAGCCATGGGGGAAAAAGAACTGCTTCCATACCGCAAAAAAATGCAGTCTGTTTTTCAGGATCCCTATTCCTCTCTGGACCCAAGCCATACAGTGCAGGATATCATCTGTGAGCCTATGGCAATCCATAAAATGTACACGCAGAAAGAACGTAAGGAGCGTGCAAAAGAACTGATCCGCGTGGTTGGCCTCAAAGAGCAGGATCTTCTGAAGTATCCTCATGAGTTCTCCGGCGGACAGCGTCAGAGGATTTCCATTGCAAGAGCACTTTCCGTACAGCCGGAATTTGTAGTCTGCGATGAGCCCATTTCTGCGCTGGATGTTTCCCTGCAGGCCCAGATCGTCCAGATGCTTCAGGATCTTCAGGAAAAATACGGGCTGACCTATCTGTTCATCAGCCATCAGCTGCAGGTGGTCCAGAAGATCTGTGATGAGATCGGGGTGCTTTATCTTGGAAATCTCATGGAGATCGCAGATGCAGATAAGCTCTATTCCAATCCGCTGCATCCTTATACAAAAATGCTGATCTCCTCGATTCCGGTTCCGGACCCGAGAGTCAAAACTCTGGATCAGATCGTTACGGATACCGGAGTACAGTCCAGATCTATCGGGGGCTGCCGCTTCCATAACCGCTGTCCGTGGTGTGAGGAACGCTGCAGACAGGACCCCCCCGCACTTCGTCAGGTGGAGCCGGGACATATGGTAGCATGTCATAAATATCAGGAAAAGAAATAATCATAAAATACGGGAAGGTAAATAAAAAAGTGGACAAAAATATATATAAAAACTATCTGGCGATCCTCCGTGAGGAGATGATCCCGGCTATGGGATGTACAGAACCGATCGCTCTGGCTTATGGTGCGGCAAGAGCAAGAGAGATCCTTGGGAAAGAGCCGGAGCGTATCGTAGCAAAATGTTCCGGAAATATCATCAAAAATGTGCGTTGTGTGATCATTCCCAATTCAGGAGGCTTAAAGGGGATTCCTGCAGGTGTGATCCTTGGGGCGGTGGCAGGAGATGCCTCACTGAATATGGAAGTTCTTTCCAAAGTCGATGAAAAGGGCAGGGCACGCTGTCGGGAACTTCTGGAGGCAGATATCTGTAAGGTGGAGCTTCTGGACACGCCGGTAGTCCTTCACATTATCATCGAAATGTATGCCGGTGAAGATGCCGTCAGCCTGGAAATCAAATACGACCATATCAACGTGACCAGGATCAGCAAAAACGGAGAGATCCTCCTTGATGCAGATAAAGCAGTGGAAGAAAAGGAAGAGACGGACCGCGGCCTGTTAAATCTGGAGGATATTCGGGAATTTGCAGATACCGTAGAGCTTTCCGATGTAAAGGAGCTTCTGGATGCGCAGATCAGAAGCAATATGGCCATTGCTCATGAGGGAATGACCGGAAAATACGGCCTGGGTATCGGGCGCGTGATCCGTGAAAATTATTCTCACGATATGCTCACCAGAATGAGAAGTCTTACTGCAGCGGCTTCTGAGGCACGTATGGGTGGCTGTGATATGCCGGTTGTCATCAATTCCGGAAGCGGAAATCAGGGAATTGCATGCTCTGTTCCGCTGATCGTCTATGCAAGAGAGATGGAGCTGCCGGATTACAGCCTCTACAGGGCTCTGGTGTTTTCCAATCTCCTCACAGTTTATCAGAAGCAATATATAGGGAAGCTGTCTGCCTTCTGCGGTGCGGTATCGGCCTCCTGTGCAGCCGGAGCTGCCATTACCTATATGGTAGGCGGAGATATTTCCCTGATCAAAAAAACGATTGAGAATACCCTTGCCAATATTCCGGGAATCATCTGTGATGGGGCCAAGATCTCCTGTGCTGCCAAGATCGCAGCCTGTCTTGACGCAGCCTTTCTGGCGCATCATCTTGCCATGAACGGGCAGTCTTATGCACCTTATACAGGAATTCTCCAGGAAGAAACCGCAGAGACCATCAGCTGTGTGGGACAGATCGGAAAAGACGGTATGAAGGAAACAGACAGAGAGATCCTCAAGATCATGCTGGAGCATTGATCCGCATCGGAGACGGCACAGATTAAACAGAAAAGGTTGGATTTATGGACAACGAATTAAGAATTGCAATACTGATCGATGCAGATAATGTATCAGACAAATACATCAAGATCATCGTGGATGAAGTGGCAAACATCGGCATAGCCACCTACAAACGGATCTATGGAGACTGGACCAGTGCACGGCTTTCCTCCTGGAAAAAGGTTCTTCTGGAGGATTCCATCATTCCTATCCAGCAGTACAGCTATACCACCGGAAAAAACGCCACCGATTCGGCAATGATCATTGATGCCATGGATATTCTGTATTCCGGAAATGTGGATGGATATTGTATTGTTTCTTCGGACAGTGATTTCACCCGTCTGGCAGCAAGGCTCCGGGAATCCGGAATGCTGGTCCTGGGTATGGGTGAGGAGAAGACGCCGAAGCCGTTTATTTCCGCATGCAACCAGTTTAAATATCTGGATCTTCTCTACCGCAACCAGCAGGAGGAAGAGAAGAAGGAAGATCTGGCTACTGCAGCAGAAGCTAAAAAATCCGGAAACAGCAGTAAACAGAGCAGCTCCGGCTCCAGGAAGAACAAAGATCTCAAGCGGGTACGCAAGGCCATTAATGCCATCATCGAGAAATTTTCTGACGAAGAGGGATGGCTTTCCTCCGGACAGCTGGGCGACCAGCTTGGGAAACGACTTCCGGATTTTGATGTGCGTAATTACGGATATTCCAAGCTGACCCCCTTTATCAAATCTCTGGGAAATTATGAGACAGGCAGGATCCCCACAGGAAGCGGAGGTAGAAAGCAGATCTATTTCCGGATGAAGGAGGATAAACAATGAAGAATTATCTGGCACCTATGGAGGGCGTAACCAACTGGGTTTACCGGAATGCATATCATGACTGTTTTTATCCCATGGATAAATACTTTACTCCCTTCATCACTGCCAAGCCCAATAAACGTCTCAGCAGCAAGGAGATCAAAGAGGTATCACCGGAAACCAACGGAGATCTTCCGGTGATTCCTCAGATTCTGACCAACAATGCGGAGGATTTTGTGAAAACAGCGCATATCTTCCGGGATGAATACGGACACAGGGAAGTAAATCTCAATCTGGGATGCCCCTCGGGAACTGTCACAGCCAAGGGAAAGGGTGCCGGTTTCCTGGGCGAGCCGGATAAGCTGGAACGTTTTCTGGATGAGATCTTCGAAAAGACCGGGATGGAGATCTCCATAAAAACGAGAGTGGGAACGGATTATGAGGAAGACTGGGAACGGCTTCTTGAGATCTACGGCAGATATCCGCTGAAGGAGCTGATCATCCATCCACGCCTTCTGAAGGATCATTATAAGGGGGTTCCCAGATATGAACTGTATGAGGAGGCAAGGGAAAAGCTGAAGGTTCCCCTGGGATATAACGGGGATATTTTTTCAGTGGAGGCTGATCAGGAAATCCGGGAGAAATTTCCGGATGCAGACAGCGTCATGTACGGAAGAGGCCTGATCGCAAGGCCCTATCTTCTGGATGCCATTATGCAAAAAGAAGACGGAGAGGATCACCGGGAAGAATACCGGAAAAAGCTGCGGCAGTTCCATGACCGTCTTTACCGGGATTATCAGGAATATCTTTCGGGAGAACGAAATGTACTTTTCCGCATGAAGGAATTGTGGAGTTATATGGCACCAGGCTTTACCAATTATGCCAGATATCTGAAAAAGATCAAAAAATCCCAGCATTTTGGTGACTATGAGGCAGCAGTTATGAGCCTTTTTGGAGAACAGGAGATCTTAAAGGTATGAACAGTATAAAAGAAAAATTTGATGAGTTTATTTCCCAGTATCCCATTTTTGAGTATCGTGTGCTGGATACCGGGGATATTAAAGTACAGTCACGTGTGCGTACGATCTGTAAACAGGAATGTGAACGTTATGGGAGCACATGGGCCTGTCCTCCGGCAGTAGGAGAGCTGTCAGAATGCGAAAAGAAAATCCGGAGCTATCCGAAAGCAGTTTTCTTTTCCAGCGTTGCGGAGGTATCGGATATCATGAACATGAAGGAGATGCTTTCCACAAGAATGGAACACGAAGCGCTTACAGAGAAGGTACGTGATTTTCTGGAGGGAGAGGGCTATGAGACCTTTACGCTTTCCACGGAATCCTGTGACTTCTGTGAACGCTGTGCCTATCTGGACGGAAAACCATGCCGTTTTCCGGAGCATATGCATCCATGTCTGGAAAGCTATGGCGTGGTAGTCAGTGAGATCGTAGAAAAGGAAGCTATGGAATACAATCTGGGTGGAAATACCATTCTCTGGTTTTCCATGGTGCTGATCCGCAGATAAAAGACAAAAAGCAGATACAGTGAAAGATACATAAGAAGAAATCCTCCGGCATAGATTAATGATAAAAGCCGGAGGATTTTTTTAATGAGAAAAATGTCAGCTTTTCTGGAGCTTCCCGGGGAACCGGCATTTCGGGAGGTGCAGGTGATACTTACGGGAAAACGCCGGGCAGTGATCGAAAATTACCGGAATATCCAGAGCTATACAAGGGAGGAGATCCTGATACTGACACCTTCCGGCAGACTTGTGATCCGTGGGAAAAATCTTGTGATCCCCTGCTACACAACCCTTGAACTATGTATCCGCGGGCAGATCGAAAGCATCACGCTGGAGGAGGGAAATAAGTAATGATCCCAGGTTTTGTGCGGGTTTCTGTTAAGGGGCAGCAGTGCCAGCGGTTTGTGAACCTTTGCAGAGGCAGGGAAATGGATCTGAAAAAGATCATCCGTACCGGTGAGACGGAGCTTCAGCTGACCATGAAGGTAGCGGATTTTCTGCAGATCTCGCCACTGCGGAGAAAAACAGGGGTACATATCCACATCCTGAAAAAAAGAGGACCTTTGTTTTTTCTGCTTTTCTGTAAAAGAAGAAAAATGATCCCCGTGGGGTTTCTGGCAGTTTGCTGCCTCCTTTTTTTTCTGTCAGGCAGAGTGTGGAACGTTGAGATCCGGGGAAATATTTTAAATCCCACACCCCAGCTGATGAGCTTTCTGAAAGAGCAGGGGGTCTGTTTCGGAGTATCCAGAAAAAAGATCAGCTGCAGTGCACTTGCAGCTTCCCTGCGAAGAGAATTTCCGGAGATCACCTGGGTGTCTGCCGGATTTTCGGGAACAGGCCTGCGTTTTGAAATCCGGGAGGGAACTGCCGGAGAAAAAGCAGAGCCGGAAGAAAGCGCATGCAGTCTGTTTTCAACCCTGGACGGTGTGATCGATTCCATGGTCACACGGCAGGGAACTCCTCTTGTCAGGGCCGGGGATGAAATAAAAAAAGGCCAGGAACTGGTTTCCGGGATCGTGGACATCACCGATGACAGTCAGGAGGTTATCCGCTATGCATATGTTCAGGCAGATGCGGATATTTACATCCGACATACTATTGCCTATTACGATACCTTTCCGTTGGACATAGAGAAAAAGGTATGGTCCGGTAAAAAGAAAACAAGGCTTTTTTTTCAGCTGGGAAACTGGTTTCTGGACTTTTCCTCTCCTCTGAAACAAAATGAGGAACGCCTCGTCAGCCGGGAACCTCTTTTCAGTATCGGGATTTTTCGTTCTCCTGTTACCCTGGGGATCGCTGCGATCAGGAAGTACGAAGTACAGAAAGAGCAGCTGACAGAGGATGCCGCAAAAAAACAGGCCATACAAAGGCTTTATGCCTATGAAGAAAAATTAATAGAAAAAGGGGTTCAAATATCTGAAAATAATGTTAAAATAGAAATAAATCACCAGGACTGCGTCAGCAGAGGCATTCTTACCGTCATTGAACGGACCGGAAGAGAAGCCCCCACAGAAAAAAAGACGCAGCCAAAAGAAAGGACACCAGAGGATGGCTAGCAGCATTATCGAATTATATGTGGATGTGCCGGCAGACCGCCAGGCGAATATTTTCGGACAGTTTGACGAGCATCTGAAGCTGATCGAACGTACTCTGAACGTAACCATGATCTTCCGTGACGGTTCTCTTAAGATCCTGGGAAGCCAGGAGGGAGCCACACAGGCCAGGGCGATCGTGGAGGAACTGAACACACTTGCGGGCAGAGGCAATACCATCACACAGCAGAATGTGAATTACGCACTTTCCCTTGCCATGGAGAAGATCGGCTCCGTGATGGAGGAGATCGACAAGGATTTTATCTGTAATACCATACAGGGCAGACCCATCAAGCCCAAGACTCTCGGACAGAAGGACTATGTGGAACAGATCCGTAAGAAGATGATCGTGTTCGGCGTGGGACCTGCCGGAACCGGCAAAACCTATCTTGCCATGGCTATGGCAGTAACTGCTTTTCGCAATGAGGAGGTTTCCAGGATCATTCTTACCAGACCGGCCATTGAGGCAGGCGAGAAGCTGGGATTCCTTCCTGGCGATCTCCAGAGCAAGGTCGATCCCTATCTGCGTCCTCTTTATGACGCATTGTATCAGATTATGGGCGCAGACAGCTTTGCCAAAAACATGGAGAAGGGGCTCATCGAGGTTGCCCCTCTTGCCTATATGAGAGGACGTACACTGGATAATGCCTTCATCATCCTGGATGAGGCGCAGAATACCACACCTGCCCAGATGAAGATGTTCCTGACCAGGATCGGCTTCGGTTCCAAGGTGATCATCACAGGAGATGCATCCCAGAAGGACCTTCCCAGGGATGCCACGTCTGGTCTGGATGTGGCGATGAAGGTGCTGAAGAAGATCGATGACATCGGATTCTGTCAGCTGACCAGCAAGGATGTTGTACGTCATCCACTTGTACAGCAGATCGTACAGGCCTATGACGATTATGAAAAAAAACAGAAGCCTGCCAAATCCAGGAAGGATGACAGGTATGCTGTAAAAAATAAGGAGTATAGAAGATGACCATAAATATCGAATATGAGACAGATCAGGATCTGGGCATTGACTATGCTGCCCTTGCATCCCAGGTTGCGGACAAGGTTCTTGAAATGGAAAAATGTCCCTATGACGGACAGGTCAATCTTGTCCTGACAGACAACGAGGAGATCAAGAGGGTAAATACGGAATTCCGGAATATCCAGGCTCCTACGGATGTGCTGTCATTTCCTATGATCCCCTTTGAGACACCGGCGGATTATTCCGTTGTGGAAGAAGATGAGTCCTATTTTGATCTGGACAGTGATGAACTCCTTCTTGGAGATATCATGATCTCCGTGCCTAAGGTTTTTGCCCAGGCAGAGGAATACGGACATAGTGTGACAAGGGAATTCTGTTTCCTGGTGGCACACAGTATGCTGCATCTTCTGGGCTATGATCATATGACAGAGGATGAGGCAAAGGTCATGGAAGCCAAGCAGGCAGCGGCACTGAAGGAGCTGGGGATCAACCGCTAGACGGGCTGTCCCACGGAAAAGCTAAGCGGAAAACTCTTCCGCTTTAAGAAAAGGAGGTAATATATGAGAATGAAAAAGACAGGTATCCTGGCAGGTATCACAGCTGCATGCATCTGCATTGCCCAGACTGTTCCCGCTTTTGGAGCAGGGCAGGATCTGGTAGGCTTTGTCCCCAATGAGGAAAAGCAGGAAGAAACCCAGGTAAAGAGCTATCTTACCGGCGAAAATGTTCCGGAGAGCATTGGACGGAGAAGACCGGTTGCCGTGATGATGGGCAACAACAGTGTCGGAGCTCCCCAGAGTGGTATCGGACATGCCGGTGTTGTCTACGAAGCGCCGGTGGAAGGTAATATTACCCGTCTTATGGGCATTCTCGAAGATTACGATGAGCTGGAACGGATCGGTTCCGTTCGCAGCTGCCGTGACTATTATCTCTTTTATGCCAACGAATTTAATGCGATCTATGCCCACTACGGACAGGCTGCCTATGCACTGCCTTATCTGGAGCAGCATGTGATCGATAACCTTAACGGGATCCAGATCGGCAAGCTGGCTTTTTTCCGC
Organism: Blautia massiliensis (ex Liu et al. 2021); assembly: GCF_052064225.1. Taxonomy (NCBI): domain Bacteria; kingdom Bacillati; phylum Bacillota; class Clostridia; order Lachnospirales; family Lachnospiraceae; genus Blautia; species Blautia massiliensis (ex Liu et al. 2021). The sequence continues at coordinate 31,305 of NZ_JBQHWA010000013.1, forward strand.
ACAACAGACAGGAAGGCACCTCACAATGCCTATACAGATGCCAGCCACCTTCAGGCAGGCATAGATGCCATGGGATACAGCCAGGAATATAAAGAAGAATATACCGGACATTATCTTTTTGCAGAAGATGGTACAGAGACTGTACCGGATGGGATCACAGCCAGCCTTGTGAAGCTGGATAATTTTACCGACAATCATCCCTGGTATGAATACGATGAGGAGACAAAGGAATATAAGAGATTCCAGTTTGGCAAGGAACATGTGGATCAGCTGGATAATGAACCGCTTACCTGCGACAATATCATCCTTCAGTATTCATCCTGCCCGGCCTACGATGGAAACGGCTATCTGAACATTGATGCCATTTCCGGCGGAGAGGGCAAGTTTATTACCAGAGGCAGAGCCATTGATATCCGCTGGGAGAAGGATTCTCCCTGGGGGATCACGCATTATTACGACGGAAATGAACAGGAGATCCGCCTGAATCCGGGTACTACCTGGGTGGAGATCGTACAGAATGACAGGATTGATTCCGTTACTTATCAGTAAGACTAATATACAGGTATCAGGAGAAACAAAAAACATGAACGCAGATTACAGGGAACGACTGAAAGACAAGAAACGCATTGTTATCAAGATCGGATCATCATCACTGATCCACGCAGAAACAGGAAGACTGGATTTCCGTAAGCTGGAGATCCTGGCCAGAGAGCTCAGTGACCTTCATAACCAGGGGAAAGACGTAGTGCTGGTATCCTCCGGAGCCATTGCGGTAGGTGCAGCTGCACTGGGTATGAAGGGAAAGCCGGCAGAGCTTGAGAAAAAGCAGGCCTGTGCAGCTGTGGGACAGGCCAGGCTGATGACCATTTATCAGAAGCTTTTCGGGGAATACAATCAGATGGTGGCACAGATCCTGATGACCAAGAATACCATGGTCAACAATACCAACCGCAGGAATGCCCAGAATACCTTCCAGCAGCTTCTGGCAGAAAAGGTGATCCCCATTGTAAATGAGAACGACTCGGTATCCTCCTACGAATTCCAGAACCTGGTAAAATTCGGAGACAACGATACCCTTTCCTCCGTGGTTGCTGCACTGATCGATGCGGATCTTCTGATCCTCATGTCCGATATTGACGGTCTTTTTACAGACGATCCCAATTCCAATCCGGATGCACAGTTTATCGACATTGTAGAAAACATGGATGACAATATGCGTAAGCTTGGCAAATCCTCCACAGGAAGCAATGTCGGTACCGGCGGAATGGCAACCAAGCTTACCGCTGCAATCATCGCCACTGCGGCAGGGGCGGACATGGTTATTGCCAACGGAAACGACTTCCACAACATCCACAGGATCGTGGAAGGCAGGAGCTGCGGAACATTATTTGTAGGAAACAAGAAGGAAGAATTCTTCCTCATTGATTATATCGAAAAACTGCTTTAAGGAGAATGACATTATGATGGACAATATCAAGATCGACAGGATCAACGCACTGGCACATAAACAGAAAAGTGTAGGTCTTACCGAGGAAGAAAAGGTGGAACAGGCGAAGCTTCGGAGAGAATATCTGGATGCAGTGAAAGGAAATCTCCGTGCGCATCTGAATAATATCGATATCAAAGAAAAGGATGGCAGCATCACCAATCTTGGAGAAAAATATGGAAGAAAAAAAGGAAATTAGAAAAAAGATCTTCAAAGCCAGAAAAGAACATACCGATGCCTGGATCCGGGAAAACAGTCTCCGGATCACAGAGGCCCTGACACAGCTTCCGGAATACCGGAATGCAGAACGGATCATGGCATACGCAGATTATAACCATGAAGTGATCACACGCTATATCATCGAGCAGGCCTGGAAAGACGGCAAGGAAGTGGCAGTGCCAAAGGTTTTCGGAAAGGATATGGTATTTTACAGACTGACCGATTTCAGTCAGCTGGAATCCGGCTACTTCGGGATCCCTGAGCCAAAGGAAGACGGAGAAACGGTTTCCTGGGAAGAAGCCATGATGGTCATGCCCGGGGTGGCTTTTGACGTGAACTGCAACCGGGTAGGCTATGGCGGAGGTTTTTATGACCGCTTTCTGGAAAAACATCCGGAGGTCTGCCGCGTTGCAGTAGGATTTTCCTTCCAGATCCTTCCGGAGGTTCCCACAGAGCCTACGGATATCCGTCCGCAGGTCATTGTGACGGAAGAGAATATATACCGCGATGCACAGTAAGATATTGCTGTAAAGACAGAAAGAAAGGCAGGAATATTTGGAAATGAATGAAATGCTTGAAAAACTGGGACAGAATGCGAAAGATGCGGAGACAGTCCTTCGAAATCTTTCCACAAATGACAAAAATAAAACCCTGGAAGCTGTGGCAAAGGCTCTTGTCGCTCATACCGATGAGATCCTGAAGGCCAATGCCCTGGATGTGGAAAACGGTAAAATGAATCAGATGCCGGAAGGACTGATCGACCGTCTGATGCTGACACCGGAGAGGATTGAAGGAATGGCAGACGGACTTCGTCAGCTTACCGGTCTTGAAGATCCCATCGGGGAAGTTACCGGTATGAAAAAACGTCCCAACGGACTTCTGATCGGACAGAAACGTGTTCCATTAGGTGTGATCGGCATCATTTACGAAGCGCGTCCCAATGTTACCTCAGATGCATTCGGTCTCTGCTTCAAAACCGGAAATGTCGTGATCCTGAAGGGTGGAAGCGACGCGATCCATTCCAATACTGCCATTGTCAACTGTATCCGTGAGGCATTAAAAGCCTGCGGCATTATCGAGGATGCTATCCAGCTGATCCAGGATACCTCCAGAGAAACGGCTGCGGAATTTATGAAGCTGAACCGGTATGTGGATGTACTGATCCCACGTGGCGGAAGAGGACTGATCAAAGCAGTGGTAAACCAGAGTACGATCCCTGTCATCGAGACCGGAACCGGAAACTGCCATATCTATGTGGATGAGACTGCAGATCTTCAGATGGCAGCGGATATTGTGATCAATGCAAAGACCCAGCGTGTGGGTGTATGCAATGCATGCGAGTCCCTTCTTGTAAACCGTAAGGTGAAGGATGATTTTCTGCCGGTACTGGCCGGACGCCTTAAGGAGAAGCATGTGGAGGTCCGTGCAGATGAAGCGTCAAAGGCTCTGATGCCGGGAGCAGTTCCTGCAACAGAAGAGGACTGGGGAACAGAATATCTTGACTATATCCTTTCTGTAAAGGTAGTGGATTCCGTGGAGGAAGCCATTGCACATATCAATAAATATAATACAAAGCATTCGGAGGCCATCATTACCAATGATTATACCCATGCCCAGAAATTCCTGGATGAGGTAGATGCAGCGGCAGTTTATGTGAACGCTTCTACCAGATTCACCGATGGAAACGAATTTGGATTCGGTGCGGAGATCGGGATCAGCACCCAGAAGCTCCATGCAAGAGGCCCAATGGGACTCCTTGCACTGACCACCACCAAGTATATCATTTATGGTAATGGCCAGGTACGTCCGTAAGACAGATATAGTAAAGCGGATTCTTTGGTCCGCTTTACTTTTTTGAAGTGTTGTGCTATACTTTTCTGTAATTGGATTTAAACAGACTAACTCATAACAGGAGGACTTATAAATGAAAAAAAAGCAGCTTTTTGCAGTCCTGCTTGCAGGTTCCATGACTGTTGGAATGGCACCTGCCGCAGCGTTTGCCGCTGAAGATACCGGAGCGGTAACAGAGGCAGAAGCACCGACTGCAGACGAGAATACAGAAACACCAGATGACGGAGCAGCTGTGGATGACCAGTCCCAGAGTGAAGCCGACGCCCAGGCAGAAGCAGAAGCAGCAGCCCAGGCAGCGGCTCAGGCTCAGGCAGAGGCAGCAGCCCAGGCCCAGGCAGAGGCAGAAGCCCAGGCAGCAGCCCAGGCCCAGGCGGAAGCAGAGGCACAGGCAGCAGCTCAGGCTCAGGCGGAAGAGGCGCAGCAGGAGCAGACGGAAACTGTAACAGGAACAACAGTAACCGATGAAGCTGGATTAGCAGCAGCTATTGCGGCAGCTCCTGGCATTGACATTAATAATGTTAATAAAGACAATCTTACGACGATCGTTATCAGTGGAACAGTTCAGATTACGACACCAGTAACGATTCCGAAAGATAGAGGTATTTTGATCGTTGGAAAAGATGATACATCCATGATACAGCGTGCAGCCGGCTTTACTGGTAATCTGTTTGACGTAAGCGGTGCACTTTATATGCTTGATAATAGCGATAGCACACTTGTTGTTGATGGTGGCTCTGTTAATGGTGTACAGGCAGCAGGATCTTTGATCCATGTAGCCAGTGGCGCAAAATTTTCAATGTCAACAGGTATCAAGCTTACTAATAATAAGGTAGTAGCAGATGCAACAACAGCAGCAGCTATTTTTAATGAAGGTGGAATCGTTCATATTTCAGGCGGTACGATTGAGAATAACAGTTCAGATAAAGGAGCTGTCTATAGTACAGGAAAAGTTTTTATTGAGAAAATTGATAATACAGCAGAAACAGAACCGATTATTGCTAATAACACAAAAGCTGATGGAACAACACCTGCCAATATCATTCTTGCTGGAGAAGGCCAGCTTGCTGTAAACAGTGCTATAGCAAATCCTCAGATTGGATTTTCTGTAGAAAATGCTGAAGAGAGGCTGCAGAATTCATCTGCGGTAATTGTAAAGGGTGAGGATTGTCTTGATGATGATTATCCACAGGCACTCAGGGTACTGGCTGAAAAATATGAAGATGTTAATTATAAAGTTAATCCAGAGAATGGTCAGCTTGTTTCCAACAGACCAGTTGTTACCGTTACTGCTAAGAGCGAAAAAGCAAATACGGTTACTGCAAGTATTAAATCTGACAAGGCCGGTATATATTACTATAAATGTGTAGCAAAAAATACCAAAGCTCCGACCATTGGTGAAGCTATCAAAGGTGAAAAAGTTGAAGCCGAAAAAGCAGTTTCTCTGAATCTTACTGATGTTAAAGACACGTCCATTGATCTTTATGTATGGGTAATAGCAGATGACGGATCTGTCGGTGAAGCTGAAAAACAGACGATTGATGTGACACAGCAGAAGCCAGACGATCCGAAACCAGCAGCACCAAAGGTTAAAAAAATCAGTGCAGAAAGTAAAACTGCAACAACTGCAGAAGTAGTTCTTCAGTCCGATAAGAGCGGTAAATGCTATTATAAATGGGTGGCAAAAGGAGCTAAAAAACCTTCCATTAGCACAACTAAAGACAGTAAGGTTGCGATCACTGCAAAAAAAGATTGTAAGATTAATCTGAAAAATCTGGAAGGTGATGTGATTGATCTCTATGTGCAGGTAGTAGCAAACGATGGATCAAAGTCAGCAGTGACCAAGATTGCAACTGTTACTTTGAAAAAAGAAACAGCTAAAACACCTGCGGAGATTTCCAATATAAGTTATAAGTGGAGAAATTATACATCTGCTACCGTAACTATGCGTTCTGATAAAGCCGGTGTGTACTATTATAAATGGGTAAATCGTGGTTCCAAAGCTCCAACAGTTGATAAAATGAGTAAGGGAACAGATGTTTCTGTAAATGAGGATTTTACGATTAATCTGCAAGATTTGGATACAGATAATGCAGTTGATGTTTACGTAAGCATTAAAGGAACGGATGGAACCGTAAGTACACCGAAAAAAATAGCATTAGATGTTAATAAGCGTCCGGCGGATGTTAATTGGATTGGGTTCTCTTGGATTAATCATACCACTGCTAATGTTACGCTTAGGTCTAATATGAGTGGTACATGCTATTATAAATGGGTTACACGTGACAAGAATGGTAATTCTAAGACACCAGATGATCTTGTATCTAATGGAACGCAAACAGCGATTACTGCAGATAAGAAGTTTGATATTCGTCTTGAAGATTTGAATTCTGACAGTCCGATCGATCTCTATATTGCGATTAAAAATAAAAAAGGTGTTCTTACTATAAAGAGATTGAAGTTTGACGAGGATAGCCGTCCGAAAGTTGCAACTCCAACTCCGACTGACACACCGAATGCATACATCCCGGATGTAAAAGAGAGCATAGTACAGGGACTGGATGAGGCAATTCAGTTCTATCCGAATCAGTTCTATCCATTTACTGTAATTGGTGCAGGAACAACCAATCAGGATCCAAATGAGGGTGATGTGAAATGGGTTCCGGTTTACTGGAGTACAGCTGCAAACCCAAAACAAAGCCAGATTCAGATTCATACAGCATGGAAGATTGGTTCCACCAAGGGAATCAACAAAGACGCTACATACAACCTGTATGTATTCTTCCAGAAATACATCTACACCGGTGGTCAGTGGCAGGAAACAGACACCATTGAATCCGCAGTATATCAGTTCAAATCCGCAAAACTGACCGGAACTCCGGGAGCAGACGGTACATACGGTACCGGCGGCCAGACAGGTTCTGATCCGGATGCAACCATAACAGGAGAGGCATCTGCAACATCCTCCAACGGAGGCAACGGAACCAGATCTAAGAATGCAGTATCAACAGCCGATAACTCACCGATCGGAACCATGTCCGCACTGGCAGTGGCATCCCTTCTTGCAGGTGGATATGTGATCGTGAGAAGAAGAAAAAAGGACATCTAAACGCACAATAGCCAGAATAGCATAACAAATAAAAAATCACCGGTTTTCCGAATGAACAGGAAAGCCGGTGATTTTTTTGTAAAGATAAATTTACAGATTTTTTTTCTTATAGATAAACCAGGAAGCTGCAATGCTGAATGCAATTAGGTAGACTGTCAGGATCAGGACACTGAGGTAATTGACTCCACCGCCGGAAGCAATGGTACGGATCAGATGACTGGTCTGTGACAGTGGAAGAGCAGCTACAAAATTCCCAAGAAAGCCCGGGATCTTCTCTGTAGAGAAGAAGGTGTTGCACAAAAAAGCCATTGGCATAATGATATAATTGGAAAAACGAGGTACATCCGCATGGTTTTTGGCAAGGAAAGAAACCACAACACCGATGGCTGAAAATACAGCACCGTTGAGGAACATCACCAGCAATGACCATCCGTTGAACACAAGACCGGTTCCGATCGGCATGGTCAGAAGAAGGATGATCCCTCCTGCATAAAGCCCGCGGAGACTGCCTCCGATGATCTGTCCGGCAATAAACTGCCACAGAGGTGTCGGAGATATCATAACCTGGTCAAAGGCTTTCTCATAAAGACGCTGCACATTCAGATTCTGTGCGATAGCATTAAAGCTTCCGTTCATTGTAGTCAGTGAAACCACACCCGGGATCAGGAAATTCAGATAAGGCTCTCCGTGTGAGGAGGTCTGGATCCCCATTCCAAAAACGATCAGATACATCAGCGGCGCGATCATGGCCGCCAGCGTGATCTTATAGAAATCCCTTCGGAACTCCACCCATTTTTCCCATAAAATAGTAAGTATTCCCATGATAATTCATCGTCCATTCTGTTAAATTATAAGATAACTGTGGTTGACGCCGGCTTATCGCTGCATCAGATGCCTGCCTGCGCGCTCCACAAAAACATCCTCCAGAGTTGTCTCCCGAAGGGTGCACTGTCCGTCCAGAGAGGACAGAAAAGAGATGGCCTCTTCCCGACTGTGGAAGTAGTGGCTTTTTGCCCCTTCCGGTGTTTCCTGATCTACGGTGTATTTGCCCAGGCTGTCGATCAGGCCCGATGGAGTATTGATCTCCTCCAGCTTTCCGTGATCCATAAGTGCTACCCGGTTGCAGAGAGACTGTGCCTCTTCCATATAGTGGGTTGTCAGAAGAATGGTCAGATTTTTTCCGTTCAGCTGACGGAGAAGATTCCACATCTGTCGTCTGGATAGTGCGTCCATACCTGCAGTGGGCTCGTCCAGAAGAAGGATCTCCGGACTTGTGAGAAGTGCCCGGCATACCATAAGCTTTCGTTTCATACCACCGGAAAGCTTCCTTACAGTCCGCTTGCGGAAGGGAAGAAGTCCACAGAAATCCAGAAGCTCTTCAGTTTTCCGTTTGATCTCTTTTCGTGGCATGAAATAAAGACGGCCCTGATATTCCATGATCTCGTCCATGTTCATATCCTGGCGCATGGAATATTCCTGCGTGATCACGCTGATCTTGCGCTTCAGATCCGGTCGGTTGCGTCCAAGTGTCTGCCCGTCAATGAGGATTTCGCCCTCTGTGGGCAGGAGCAGAGTGGAAAGCAGACTGATCGTGGTAGTCTTTCCGGCACCGTTGGGTCCCAGCAGACCGAAAAATTCGCCGGTTTCTATGCGAAGATCCAGAGAATCCACAGCAGTAAAACTGTCGAATTTTTTTGTGAGATTTTTTGTTTCGATCATCTCTGTTCATTTCCTTTCGTTTGTATGCAAATTTCACTCTATTATACTGGAAAAAAAGAGACATTTCAACAATTCTGAGATGTTCTTTACAGAAAAGGGGCGTTGTGCTATAGTCCCATGATAGTTGTAAGGTGACAAAACGGCTACAAACCCAGTAAATATGGGTGTTGTGACCGTTTTTCTTTTTGCAGCGATATGTACTATATTATCCTTGCTTTGATTTTATCTGTTTTGTATTCTTGATGAGGGTCCGCATATCTGCTTTAGTAATGAATTCATGATCCGTTCTAAAATCAAATATTTTATGTAAGGCATCGGTTAGTTCGGTTCTTGTATAAGAGGGGATATATCCGCTCGCTGTGTTCAGCAGAGTCATTTGCCTAAAGCGTAATGTTTCCAATATCTGGTCTGCTGTATAAAGATTCCCAAGTTTCTTTTCCAGTAGACGGTAGAATAAAAGGCTGATATAACAAGTCATGAAATGGGCTTTTATCCGATCTTCTCTTCTGACATAGATTGGTATTCATCTGTCAAACTCCCGAATTGACAAAATCATTGCTATAAGGTAGTGTAATATCATAAACAAAGTCGAAAACCAACTAAGTCAATATATTAATTGGAGGTACTATTATGAATTTCTATCTTTCCGAGGTCCCGTTTTCTCGATTCGGCTCGTATATGGCTCTCGCCGAGTTGCCGGATTGGTGGCAAGGGCATAAAATTGAACACGGTATTTATTTGAAGAATGTCAGCGGGTCGACGCAGAACTCTATCGTCGCTAAGTTTATTTTTTCTGGCGACGAGCTTTCCGCAGACTTAGACGGCGGTTCGCTGTCTCTCGTTTCGGGAGATTTCAAATATGATTTTTGCTTCCCCGACCCCGAAACGCTTATTATTCGCGGGGGCAGATCCGCTGTATTGACTCTTGACTTTATGACCGAAAGCGGACCTTATGACTACATTTATGAGTTCGACGCGGACGGACGCCATTGCTATGCCGAAAACTGTTACAAAAACAACACGAGCTATGTCGTATGGGCGCAGGAGGGAGATATTTATTTAGAACAGAATTGGTCTGAGCAGTCGTCGGAGTTTTCAAGGCTGAATATTGCCGGTACGGACGGCTTTTTGCTGATAATTAAGGAGACGCAGGTAGAGTGGGACAGAAAATGTCCCGAGTACGATTTTGAAGCCTGTCGCGAGAAAGTCGCGCGTGAGTTTTCGGAGTTTTACAAAAGCTATCCCATACTTCCGAAAGAATATGAAGAAGTATCAGTTCTCGGTGCGTATATCAACTGGTCGGCATATGTTATGCCGCGAGGGTTCTTAAAACGCCATGCGATGCTGATGTCAAAAAACCACATGACAAATGTCTGGAGCTGGGATCACTGCTTCAACGCGCTTGCGCTGTCATACAAAAATCCGTCTTTGGCATGGGAACAGTTCATGATAATGTTTGATTTTCAGGATAAATCGGGCAGACTTCCCGACAGCGTGAACGATTCAAAGGTGATATGGAACTATGTCAAGCCGCCGATACACGGCTGGACGCTCAAGAAAATACTTGAAAACGGTATGACGCTCACTAAAAATCAGCTTACAGAGGCATACTCTGCACTTGAAAAGCAGACGCTTTGGTGGATAAATTACCGCGATTTTGACGGCGACGGTGTCTGTGAATATGTCCACGGAAATGATTCGGGCTGGGACAACTCGACGGTATTTGCAATCGTTCCGCCGATAGCTTCTCCAGATCTGCAGGCGTTTTTACTTGTGCAGATGGCTATGCTCGCCGAACTTGCAGAGAGCCTTGGTATGCCTCAAGAGAGCGACAATTGGAAAGCAAGATTCGAGAAGGCCTCAAGCAATTTTTTGGAGAAGTGCTTTGTAAACGGTCTGCCGACAGCATTTCAGAGCGGCACTCACAAGGTTGTTGAAAACCAAAGTCTTCTGCCGTATCTATGCCTGATTTTGGGCGACAGATTGCCGAAAGAGTATCGGAAAAATATGATAGACAAGTTAAAATGCGGAAGATTCATCACTGATCACGGCTTTGCGACAGAGAGCCTTGACAGCAATTGTTACCGACCTGACGGCTACTGGCGCGGTCCGATATGGGCACCGTCAACGGTTATTTTGTGCGACGGACTGAGCAGGTGCGGCGAGATTGACCTCGCCAAAGAGACCGCCCGAAAATTCCTTGAAATGGCAAAGCAAAGCGGCTTTGCTGAGAACTATAACGCCGTAACAGGCGAGGGCTTACGCGACAGGGCGTATACTTGGACTTCAAGCGGGGTGTTTATTCTCGCGGAGGAATACTTGAACAGTCGTGCTTGATGTAGGATAAACTTGCTTTGATTAATGGGATTTTCCATCGTCCCGTTTCCGCTTTGCGCAAGAGCAGACAGGCAGGTGTTGCCGGGAGCCCTGCGGGCAAACATCTCCGGAAGATCTGGTCTGTATTTGCTGCAAAGCAGCAAATACAGACCAGATCTTCCGGGATTACTTTTTCCCGGAAACAGGTGTTTTTTGGAATTGTGAATCATACATATTTCGAAATTCTGTGGGAGTGCACAGGTTTAATTGTTTGAACATCCGTAAAAAGGCGGACAGGCTGGAAAAGCCTGATTGTACTGCCACTTCGGTAACAGCAAGCTCCGGATCCAGCAAAAGAGATTTTGCGTATTCAATTCTTTTCTGGTTCAGAAATTTGTAGAAGGAGGAATTAGTATATTGTTTAAAAAGGCGGGCAAAGTGATATTTGCTGAACCCTGCCAGACTGGCAACCTCTTCCAGAGTAAGGTTTTCAGAAAAGTGGTTGCTGATATAGTCGGTGATAAACAGAAATTTCTCCATATATTCTTTCTGATGGTGAATATCACGGTCTCCGTCCTGCTGATGAAAAGCTTTGTGATTTCTGCCAATATCCACAAGGATTTCCAGGAATTTTGCAATGATGGAAATTTCAGAATAGGTGGTAAAATTCATATATTCATCCTTGATTTCCAACATAAGACGATGGATGTGTTCATAGACCTGTGGATATTCTTCCTTGGTGACCAGAATGGCAGGACTGAGGAGTGGTGTGATCAGATCTAGCTCTTTTAGCTTGATGTGGTTCAGGCCGGGCTGAAAAATAATCCTTTCTCCTGTAGCCGGAGCAAAGAGCTCGTGAAGTATACAGGGACATATAACAAGAATTTCTCCTTCTTTGATAAGATAATCGTTATGACCGCAGACAACCCGGTAGTCATTAATAACAGGCATGATCACTTCGAATGAGGGATGCCAGTGAGGCGGATAGTTTTCGGCTTCCTCATTGTAATAAAGACAGATCTGGGTATCTGCTTTGTAATCAACGGTTTCATGAATTCCCTGTAAATTATGGATCATATGGACTCCTTTCACACCTAATTACTGCTTTTGATAGCAAATGTTGCTTTTAATGTTTGTGTATATAATGTATCAAAAACATGTGTAAATGGCAATATATAACATTGGAAAAATTGAAATAATAAAAACATATGTCAAAATACACAAAAAAGAATATAAAACTCTATTAAAATTGACATATTAAAGAAAATAGTGGCAGATAAATAGCAAGAATTGATAGCAACATGACAAGAATTATGGAGCCAATCACAGGACATTCTGATATAGTAGAACCATCAAGAAACGAGGTAATGAATCAAAAGGAGGATTAAAAAAATGAACAAGAAGAGATTACTTTCAGTATTACTTTCAGCAGCTATGGTAGCTGGAACCATGGCAGTAGCAGTGCCTGTATATGCAGATGACACAGAGGAAATCACATGGATGTTCTGGGATGACCTGGAAGCTACAGAGGATCTGGTTTCCAAAGGATACAAAGATGTTATTGATCGCTTCAATACAGAATATGAAGGGAAATACCATGTAACACCGATCACAACAAATCTGGAAGAATATGACGGAAAATTAAATGCCCTGATCGCAGCAGGACAGACACCGGATGTATACATTTGTAACCCGGGACCCAACATGGATGTATATGTAAATGCAGGAGCAGCAGCAGACCTGACAGATATTCTTGAGAATCAGGAAAAAGACTGGTACGCAACATTTACAGATGGAATCTTTGACAGACTGACTTATGATGGAAAGATTATGGCAGTTCCTACAAACTTCGCAGCTGCCTGTGTATACTATAACACAGAGCTTTTTGAGAAGGCCGGAGTAGAAGTTCCGACTACCTATGATGAACTGATCGATGTATGTAAGAAACTGCAGGATGCTGGTATTACACCAATCTCCTGTTCCGCAGGAACTTCATGGTGCCTGTCAATGATCGCAGGTTATCTTTGTGACCGTTCAGGTGTAGATCTTCAGGCAATCGCAGATCATAAAGCAAACTGGACAGATGATAACTGTATTGCTGCAGGTGAGAAATTAAAAGAGTTATCTCAGTATTTCCAGGAAACAGCAGCTGGTGACTCCAATGATCAGGCTACAGCAAACTTCTACAATGGAGATGCAGCAATGCTGGTACAGGGATCATGGGCTATGGCTCAGATCAATGGCAATAATCCTGATTTCCAGAGCAAATGCGGTGTATTCCAGTTCCCTGGAATCGACGGAGCGAATGATCCGAACCGTATGATCGTTAAAACAGACAACTTAATGATGAGCTCTACAACAGAGCATCAGGATGCAGCAATTGCACTGATGAAGATGTTTACAGATGAAGAAGCACAGAAATATACAGCAGAAATAGGAGGAAAATTCCCGGTCATCAAAGATCTTGACATTGACTATGACAAAGCTCCTGCACAGCTGAAATATGTTCAGGATATTATGGACAAAGCAACTGGTACTTTTGGATTCTACAATGAATCTCTGGCATCTGTAGAAGCAGGTGACTGCTTCGACAATGCAATGGTTGATATATTCCTTGGAAACCAGACTCCGGAAGAAGCCTTCCAGACAGTACAGGATTTCTATGAAGAAAACGTCTGGAAATAATTGTGGATAGATAGTACAGAATTTACATGGCTGCTGCGGAAGAAAAAAGTTCCGTAGCAGTTTTTAAATGGAGGCAATTATGGATAAAATTTTACGTAATAAGAAGGCTATTTTCATATTTATCGCACCGGCACTGATCATGTTTGTCCTGGTACTGGTTATCCCTATGGTGCAGATGGTTTATTATTCTTTATGCGATTATGCGGCATTGACACCGCCCAAATTTACCGGACTTGCAAACTATAAAAATCTATTTTTTAAAGATTCTACATTTAAAATTGCGTTAAAGAACTCTATTTTCTTTATGATCTTTTCTGCTATCACTCAGCAGGTGATCGGCCTTGGTCTTGCAGTTATGCTTACCAATATTAAGAAAGGCAGAAACCTTTTCAAAAATATTTATTATCTTCCATCCGTTCTTTCCTCAGCAGCCTTAGGTCTTTTATGGGCATTTATGTTTAACCCAAAGATTGGTATCAATAATCTGCTGGCACAGTTCGGAATCAAAGGCCCTCTTTGGCTGATGGATTCCAAAGGTTTTATTGTACTTCCCATGTGGGTGATTGCGTTTGTTGCCTTATGGCAGTATGTTGGACAGAATATGATGCTTTATATGGCTCAGATCACAGGAATTTCCAGAGACATATATGAAGCTTCTTATATAGACGGCGCATCAAAGACACAGTCATTCCGTTACATTACACTTCCGTTGATTAAACCAATGATGGTAACTTCACTTTCATTGAACTGTATCGGTTCTCTTAAATTCTTTGACCTTGTGTATAACATGACTCAGGGTGGACCGAACCACAGAACCGAGGTGCTTGCGACAGAACTTTATGCGGAAGGTTTTAACTATTTTAAATATGGTTATGCCAGTGCGATTTCTGTAGTCTTACTGGTTATGTGTCTGATCGTAACATTATTGGTTAAAAAAGTAATTAAAGTTGAAACTTACGAGGGCTAGGAGGTAACAGAGATGCAGACAAAAAAATCAAGAAAACCGGTAAAGCCTGTTACAGTAATTCTTTATATATTTCTTATTGCACTTGCTGTGATTTATGTGGCTCCGCTGTTATGGATGTTATGTGTTTCATTAAAAGATAATGCAGGCGTAATGGCAGCTCCATTTGCCCTGCCGGAAGTATTTCACTGGGAAAATTACCAGCAGGCATGGACAATGGGTAAGCTTGGAATTGCACTTGTAAACTCAGTACTGGTCTGTGGGATCACACTTGTAGTCAGTCTGTTTTTTGGAGCAATGGCAGCATTTGCCATTGCAAGAATGCGTTGGAAATTATCAGAAGCAGCACACACATTTTTCCTGATCGGAATGATGGTTCCGGTACATTGTATCCTGATTCCGCTGTTCGTACGTTTTGCAGGGATGGGATTGACTAACTCAAGAGTAGGTCTGATGATCCCGTATATTACGTTTTCCCTTCCGATGACTATTTTCCTTCTGACAGGATTTTTCAAATCTATGCCTGGAGAGTTATTTGAGGCAGCAGCCATTGACGGATGTGGAATTTATGGATGCTTTTTCAGGATCGCACTTCCCCTTTGCAGAACAGGATTCTTTGTTTCAGGTCTTATGACATTCGTAGGTAACTGGAATGAGCTGCTGCTGGCTATGGTATTTGTCTCAGATCCTGCAAAGAAAACACTGCCTGTAACACTTACATATTTCGTAGGACCATATGCCACAAACTATGTACAGATGTTCGCAGCAATCATTATCGCAATCGCACCTACCGTTATTGTATACTGCCTGTTCAGTAATCAGATTGTAGAAGGTCTGACTACAGGTGCTGTAAAAGGATGATGTATGAAAGGAATGTGTAAAAGGAGGCTTGTATGAACAGAGACGAGGCAAGAAAGAAAGCACAGGAACTGGTATCCAAAATGACACTGGAAGAAAAAGCCAGTCAGTTAAGATATGATGCGCCGGCTATAAAGAGACTTGGTGTCCCTGCTTATAATTGGTGGAATGAAGGACTTCACGGGGTAGCCAGGGCAGGACAGGCAACTGTATTTCCGCAGGCAATTGGCATGGCTGCCACATTTGACAGAGATTGTGTAGCTGAAATGGCAGATATTGTAGCAACAGAAGGACGTGCAAAATACAATGCATATTCCAGTGAAGAAGACAGAGATATTTATAAAGGACTGACATTCTGGTCCCCCAATGTAAATATTTTCCGTGATCCGAGATGGGGCAGAGGCCATGAAACTTACGGGGAAGATCCGTATCTGACCAAAGAGCTTGGAGTAGCTTTTGTAAAAGCTCTTCAGGGTAATGGAGAAACTATGAAAGCTGCGGCATGTGCAAAGCATTTTGCAGTGCATTCCGGACCGGAAGCGATCAGACATGAGTTTGATGCAAAGGCATCTGCAAAAGATATGGAAGAAACGTATCTGCCTGCATTTGAAAGCCTGGTAGAGGAGGCTGATGTAGAGGCAGTTATGGGAGCATATAACCGCACAAATGGAGAACCCTGCTGTGGAAGCCCTGCTCTGCAGAAAAAACTGAGAGATGACTGGAAGTTCCAGGGACATTTTGTATCAGACTGCTGGGCGATCAGAGATTTCCATGAACATCATATGGTGACTAATACGGCTTATGAGTCAGCAGCACTTGCCATTAATAATGGCTGCGATCTGAACTGTGGAAATACATATCTTCATATTATGAAAGCATATGAAAAGGGGCTTGTCACAGAGGAAAGGATTACAGAATCAGCAGTAAGACTTTTTACTACCAGATATCTTCTTGGGCTATTTGATGGCAGTGAATATGATAATATTTCCTATAGGGAAGTAGAATCAGCAGAACATCTGGCAGCAGCAGAGAAAGCAGCAGCGAAGAGTTTTGTACTTTTGAAGAATAATGGAATTCTTCCATTAAAAAAAGAGGATATCAAAACAATCGGAATTGTGGGACCTAATGCAGACAGCAGAAAGGCTTTGATTGGAAATTATCATGGAACTGCATCCAGATATATTACAATCCAGGAGGGAATCCAGGATTATGTAGGTGAGGATGTGAGAATTCTTAGTTCTGTAGGAAGCGAGTTGTTTAGAGACAGAACAGAACCTCTGGCATTCAGCAGAGATCGTCTTGCGGAAGCTAAGATCGTTGCAGAAAACAGTGATGTGGTGATTCTTTGTGTAGGTCTGGATGAGACACTGGAGGGTGAAGAAGGAGATACCGGAAACAGCTATGCATCCGGAGATAAAGAGAGCCTGAAGCTTCCTCAGTCCCAGATTGATTTAATGGAAGCAATGGCTGGTTCCGGAAAACCGGTGGTTCTTTGTCTGATGGCAGGAAGTGATATTGATATGAGCTATGCAGCAGAGAAATTTGATGCAGTTATGGTTCTGTGGTATCCGGGAAGTCAGGGCGGAAAAGCGGCAGCAAAAATTCTGTTTGGGGAAAACTCCCCATCCGGCAAACTTCCGGTTACCTTTTACGAGAGCCTTGAAGAACTTCCGGAATTTACAGATTATTCCATGAAAGGCAGAACCTATCGTTATATGGAAGGAAAAGCACAGTTCCCCTTTGGATATGGACTTACCTACAGCAATGTAAAAGTAGAAAATGCAGAGGTAAGACAGTGCGGACGGAAGATAACAGTAGAGGCAGAAGTATATAATAAGGGTAATGCAGATACTGAGGAAGTTGTCCAGGTTTATGTAAAAAATCTTGACAGTAAAAATGCAATTCCAAATCCTGCACTGGGAGGATTCCAGAGAATTTTTATAAAAGCAGGAGAACGCAGAAAAGTTATGGTTCCTGTCTGGGAAAAGGCATTTACAGTGGTAAATGAAAATGGAGAACGCGTAGAGGATGGCAGGAAATATGAGATTTTTGCAGGCTGCAGCCAGCCGGATGAAAGAAGTATAGAGCTTACCGGAACAGAACCTGTAAAGATAATTTGGGAGAAAGAAGACTGAGCTTGTGAAATTTGAATTGTTTTATCCGCAGTGGAAAGACCAGGCAGTCACATTCAGCTATGATGATGGCCAGATTTTTGATAGAAGACTGGTTGATATTTTTAATAAATATAATCTGAAAGCAACATTTCATCTGAACTCAGGGACTTTGGATACAGAAGGATTTATAAAAACACAAGAACTGAAAAGCTTATATCAGGGACATGAAATTGCCTGTCATGGTGTTGCACATGAGTATCCCACACATCTTTCGCAGGAAAGACTGGTTCAGGAATTTTATCAGGACAGATGCAGTCTGGAGAGAGAAACGGGAAGGATTATCAGGGGATGTTCTTATGCATTTGGAGAATATGACGAAAGGGTCATCAATACCCTGAAGAATCTTGGGTTTGCATACAGCAGGACTGTGGAGTCTACAGAAAATTTCCGCATTCCGGAGGATTTTATGAGGTGGACTCCGTCCTGTCATCACAATGATGCATTCAGGGGAATTGCAGAAAAGTTTTTGCACAAACCGGATTATCAGAAGCTTCCTCTTCTCTATGTATGGGGACACAGCTTTGAGTTTGAACGGGAACAGACATGGGAGGAAATGGAAAGCTTCTGCAGAAAGATTTCAAACCATGAAAATGTGTGGTATACCACTAATATGGATTATGTGAATTATATGAATGCAGCCAGAAATCTGATATTCAATGCAGAATGTACCTATGTAGAAAATTTATCAAAAATAAAAATATATTGTAAAATAGATGGAGAGTGCCAGATCTTATAATCTGGCATTCACTGATATAGGGTTTGCTGAAAAGCATATAAGAGAGTCTACAGATTTCATATTTGATTTACGGGAGGAAATGATCAATGATAACTTGTAAAAATCCGATTTTAAGTGGCTTTTATCCGGATCCGTCCATATGCAGGGTGGGAGAGTGGTTTTATCTGGTTACATCTACTTTTGCATATTTTCCGGGAATTCCTGTATTTCGCAGCAGAAATCTGGCACAATGGGAGCAGATCGGCAATATATTGACACGGGAGAGCCAGATGCCCTTACAGGGCTGTGAACATAATGAGGGGATTTATGCTCCTACACTTCGGTGGCATAAGGGAACTTTTTATCTGATTACTACCAATGTATCTGGCGGTGGAAATTTTATAGTAACTGCAAAAAATCCCCAGGGTCCATGGTCAGAATCTCATTTTTTGGAAAATGCCAGGGGAATTGACCCGAGCTTATTCTTTGATGAGGATGGAACCTGTTATTATATCGGGCAGAGAGAAAATTCCCGTGGCGGCAGGTACAATGGTGATTGCGAAATATGGATACAGAAGCTGGATTTGCAGACTTTCAGGCTAGAAGGGGAGGCGCATCCTGTTTTATATGGATTCCAGAGAAATGCAATCTGGCCGGAGGGTCCTCATCTTTATAAAAGAAATGGTTATTACTATATTTTTCATGCAGAAGGTGGAACAGAGGAGCATCACAGTGAAATGGTGGCCAGGAGTAAAAATATTTTTGGCCCCTATGAATATGCAGGGACAAATCCGATCCTGACACACAGACATTTGGGAAAAAATGCGGAGATTACCTGTGTAGGACATTGCGATCTGACTGAGGATGAACAGGGAAACTGGTTTATGGTTGTTCTGGGCTGCAGACCTGTGGACGGAAAGACATTTCTGGGAAGAGAGACTTTTCTGGCAAAGGTAGAGTGGGAGGATGACTGGCCGGTGGTAAACCCGGGAGTAGGAATGCTGGAAAAGGAAATCTGTCTTCCTGGTGAGAAGGATAACTCTATGCCCGGAGAACTGAATGAAGTCAGAAATTACAGTTTCAAAAATATGACAGATAAAAAGCTTCCACCGGATTTTATGATGCTCAGAAATCCCCAGCCGAATGCTTATACAATAGATGAACAGGAAGAATGTTTAAAACTTCCTGCAAAAGCTGTGGCAATTGGGGATAATGGGAGTCCTTCGTATGTTGCGGTGAGACAAAAGCACCATAGATTTCAGGCAGAGACGGAGTTTTTGTTAAAAGCAGGAGAAAAAGGTGACAGAGCCGGAATTGCCTATCTTCAGAATTCTCAGAATTATCTTCTGGCAGAATATGGAGAAGTGGGGGCAGACGGCTATATCTATGTCACAGTATGTATCAATGGAACAGAGAAGATACTTGCAGAAAAGAAAACAGAGAAAAGAGGTATGCAGACCCTGAGATTGAGCGTAGACCAAAGCCTGGCACAGGTATGGCTGATTCGGCCTGAGACGGAAGAAAAATCACAATGTATAATCAGGGAGGTGGATATCAGCCATATGTGTACAGAAGCGGCAGGCGGTTTTACCGGCTGTACAGTGGGAATGTATGTACACTCTGAACAGAAACAGAGTACCGGCTGTGCGCAGTTTTGCAGATTTACGGTAAAGTAACAATCATTCTGATGATTCCGGCAATTGGTTGTTCTGCCTTTGCGTTTGTGTTAAGATCCCATCTTTGACAGTTGTAAGGTGACAAAACGGCTACAAACCCAGTAAATATGGGTGTTGTGGCCGTTTTTCTTTTTGCAGCGATATGTACTATATTATCCTTGCTTTGATTTTATCTGTTTTGTATTCTTGATGAGGGTCCGCATATCTGCTTTAGTAATGAATTCATGATCCGTTCTAAAATCAAATATTTTATATAAGGCATCGGTTAGTTCGGTTCTTGTATAAGAGGGGATATATCCGTTCGCTGTGTTCAGCAGAGCCATTTGCATAGAGCGTAATGTTTCCAATATCTGGTCTGCTGTATAAAGATTCCCAAGTTTCTTTTTCAGTAGACGGTAGAGTAAAAGGCTGATATAACAAGTCATGAAATGGACTTTTATCCGATCTTCTCTTCTGATATAGATTGGTCTTGCTTCGAATTCTGTCTTCATGATCCGGAAGTTTTCTTCGATTTCCCAACGTTGTTTATTGATCCTTATGATCTCTGAAACATCACCTTCCAGGTTTGTGATAACTGCATAAAACCCATCATACATTTCTTCTTTCTGGATCTGTTCTTCATCAAGATCATAAGTTTCTTGGATAGAGAAAATTTGTATTTTTATAAAGTTCACTCTGTATAAAATCAGATTCCCCTGCAATCACGGAAAGAGAACGATATACGTCCTGGAGACTGTATTTAGGCTCTGCTTTTGATTGTCCGACAGACTTTGTCTAAACGGAGCTGAGTGCACAGTTCCTGAAGAAACAGATATCCAACATTGAAAGAACGACGCTCATTCATAGGGATAGTTGCCGCTTTGGAGAACTCTACAGACACTTTTTCGGTATGCTGCTTATAAAGTTCTGTTTCTTTTGCTGCCTGTTCCTTTGCCCACATCATCAACTTGTCTTCATTCCCATCAAACTGTTCCAGAAGGGCATTTTACTTCCCAAGTTTTTTATAAATACATGAAGAGGCTTTTCCGTTTTCTTTGCGGAAAGAACGATAAATATATACATCTTTATTATTTTTACTGCCTGTGATTGCGATATACATGATAAATAAATCCTTTTTTCTTTTATTATACCGCACTATTGCAAACAAGTGCATATAAAAACGTAAAATTTGACATAAAAAATGCAGGTTTTATAAGGCCTGCAGGGTGATTTTTAATTATTCAACTGTCAAACTCCCGAGACATTTCAACAACTCTGAGATGTTCTTTACAGAAAAGGAGCGTTGTGCTATAGTGATACGAAGGAAAAACAAAAAACGGAGAGAAAACCATGAAACACAGGATGAGAACAATAATGCTGCTTCTTCTGACTATGCTGCTGCTATGCCCGATACAGATTCTGGCTGCAGGTGGAGAGAACGCAGTGAAGACAGATCTGGAGGACGGAGAATATTCCATACAGGTGGAGCTGGAAGGCGGAAGCGGAAAGGCCAGCGTTTCTTCCCCCACATTGATGCTGGTAAAAGAGGGGAAGATGTATGCACGGCTCCAGTGGAGCAGCTCCAACTATGATTATATGATCGTAGATGGGGAAAAATATCTCAATGAGAGCGAGGAAGGCAGAAATTCTGTTTTTACTGTCCCGGTAACTGCCCTGGATGATAAGATGGAAGTGATCGCAGATACACTGGCCATGGGTGCTCCTCATGAGATCGATTATACGCTGACCTTTTATGAGGCTTCCATTGGCTCCAAGGGCCAGCTTCCTCAGGAGGCAGCGAAAAGAGTGGTTGCTGTTGCGCTGGTGATCATCATCGGCGGTGGTATCCTGAATTATTTTGTAAACAAAAGGAATCGGTGTTAAACCGGTTCTTTTTTTATGCTCTTTCGCATAATATACATAATAATGAACATGTATAAAGACGGAAGGAAGGGAACATCATGGATACAGTACAGGATAAAACCTACGAAGCAATTTATTATTCACTGTGGGAGGCAGCCAGGCGTTACAGCAGCTTTACACAGTTTCGGGTGATCGGAAAAAGCCACGATGACCGGATGATCCCTATGCTGGAAATCGGACAGGGAGATGCCTGTATTTTCTGTGTGGCCGGCTTTTCCGGAACGGATGGACAGATGACGGACAGGCTTACCAGGATGGCACTGGAGCTTTGCAGAATATATGAATGCAACTGGACCGTGGACGAGCTTTATGAGGTAAAAAAGCTCCTGGATCAGACCAGGCTTTGTATCATACCGGTGGTCAATCCGGATGGATATGAGATCTGCCGGAAGGGTTACAATACTGTGCGAAATCCCATTTTCCGTCAGATGCTGAAAATGCAGGATGTTCCCTGTGATGAATTCGAGGGAAATGCAAGAGGAATGGATACTGCACGGAATTTTCCTACTACCTTCTGCAGCAGAAAAAAGATCCATCAGCAGCCTGCCAGTGAAAATGAGACACGTGCACTGATCCGGATCTTTCAGGAATACGGAGGACGTGGCCTGCTGGTTTTCTGCGGATATGGAAAAAAGGTGGTTTATTATCGGCGGGATCAGAATTTTTCCACTGGTCAGAGATGCTACCGTCTTGCACGTCACTTAAAAAAATGTACCAGGGGAAAGCTGGAGCAGCTTGCAATAGAACGAGAAGCGCAGAACGGGCGAAGGAGCACAGGCAGGCCGGAACAGTATTACGGAGAAATGATCCGCCAGCCGGCTTTCCGGATCGAATTGCCGGTAAATTCCGGAAATAAAGAAGAGGAAGAACGGGAAATCCGTGATTTGATGCTGCTTCCATTGGAATATATTTACTCTCTGGTACAGCTGTAAGAAAATTTGTGTTGTGAGGATGCAGGGTCTGTCAGCTTATGAAAAATAGGGTGACAGACATACTCGCTGAGAAACCAGTGTCGAATCCTGTCGGACGAATTTGATTGACTTCCGGATCTGAGGACCCTATAATAACATCATCTGAAACAAATCTTTTTTAACAAATGTCGCAGGAATCCTTCATCTCTGTATGTGATGAGAGGAACTGCACATCTGAGCATATCTGCTCGAATAATTTCCATTCAGAATTTTTGCTGTATTATTATTTTGATCATGCTTGTCCTCACTTCAAAATCTGTGAGTTTAAGTGATGGGAGCATGTTGCGAATTGCCATATTGACTGCTATACAGGGAGGACTTTTTTATGGCTCAATTTATGTGGGGCAGGTCTCCGCCGGAATTTTCCTGATATCCGAACACTGTTTCTTTCCCTGCAGAGGGAAGTGATCATCAAATATCGTATGTAGAACAGAATACAGGAATGAAAATATTTTTTCGATGTATCGGCAACACAGTTCTGGGACTGATGCTGGTGATGGCATTGGTGCTTCTTATTCCCGGACTTTTCAGGATCCGGCCCTATGTGGTCTATTCCGGATCCATGGAACCTGAGATCCCAACCGGAGCTGTGGTTTTTACAAAGGAAGGAGAGTTTTCTCCGAAAAAGGGAGATATCATTACTTTTCATAACGGAGATACCGTTGTCACCCACAGAGTGGTTAAAAAAGAAAAGGATATCTTTATCACAAAAGGTGACGCCAACAAGACAGAAGATCCTGTTCCCGCAGAGGCGTCACAGATCATCGGGCGGGTAGTCTTTCACCTGCCTTATCTGGGCTACGTGATCCATTTTCTGAAAGCCCGGATCCCTTTTGCCGCAGTTTGCATAGCGGCATGTCTGTCAGTACTCTTTGATCTGGCATATACCCCAAAAAAGAAAAAAATACAGGGAGGAATTTAATCATGATGAAAAACAGAAAACTGGTAAAAGGAATCGCACTTGCTGCTGTGATCACTGCACTGGCAGCCGGAGGAACAGCTGCATATCTCACGGATTTTGAAACGGCAACCAACAGCTTTACCGTAGGAAAAGTGGATATCGACCTGGATGAGCCTAACTGGAAACCGGAGGACAATACAGATCTGGTTCCTACTCAGGTGATCCGGAAGGACCCCTATGTAGCAAATAAAGGAGTAAATGAAGCATTTGTCTATCTGGAAGTTTCTGTTCCGGTTCGAAATGTGATCACGGCAGCCAAGGATGGCACCAGAAATGCACTTGCAAAAACAGAGCTGTTCAGCTTCACCAAAAACAAGGACTGGACACAGCTGGAGCGGACCGAAGTGGGGCAGAATATGGTTTACACCTATGCATATAACCACATCCTGAAGCCGGGAACAAAGACAACAACTCTTTTTGATACAGTAACCTTTGCCAATATCATCGAAGGTCAGCTGGATACACAGCAGATCGATATGCCGGTACGGGCTTATGCGATCCAGGCTACCAATACCGGAGATGACAAGACTACGGTTCTGGAGCAGGCAACTGCTGCTTACCAGAAATATGTAAATCAGAATAAAGGACAGGCCGGTGGTGTCACGAAATGAATAAATTAAAAAGACCCGTTTTCCTTCTCCTGACAGCAGGGATCCTGTGCGCAACAGGGACTGCGGCGTATTTTTCAGATTTTGAAAAAAAGATAAATTCTGCTGCAGTGGGGTATGTGACAACGGAGATCGAGGAAGATTTTCCGGATCCTACACCTACGCCTATGGAGAATGGCCCGTCCTACAGAAAAGAGATCCGGATCGGAAATTTTTCCGGCAGTGTGAAAGGGTTCCAGGCAGACTGCTATGTGAGGATGTCCCTTTCCTGCTCTAATGACGATATCGGCAGAGGCGTGAAATTAACAGGTCTGGATACGGCAAACTGGGTGTATAACAGTCAGGACGGCTATTATTACTACCGGAAAAAAATATCCGAGGGAGAAAAAACAGCTCCTCTGTGTACCGGATTTCAGATCGATCCCCAAAAGATCGATGATACTTACAGGGACAGCATTAAGGATTTTGAGATCAATGTTTATGAGGAAGCTGTACAGGCAGAAGGATTTTCAGATTATGAAAGTGCGTGGAGGTATTTTTCAGATCCGGTTTCTGCTCAGGCAGAAAGGAGGGGGAATGCTTGAAAAAACACCTTAAAGCCCTGCTGGCAGGTGCTGCTGTGGCAGGCAGTATCCTGGCGTGTACGGCTGCTTATGCCAGATTTTCAGATTCCGTGACAGTGACCAATCACATATCAGTGGGAGATATCAATATTTCTCTTCGGGAACTGGAAAAAAAGGACGGCCGAGAAATGAAATATCAGGATCGCCGGATCGTTCTTCCGGGAGATGAGATATCCAAGATCCCCAGGATCACCAATCACTCAGAGCCATGCTGGGTAAGGGTGAAGATCTCTTATACAGATGATCTGGATGGTTTGGATGGTTTGGATGGTCTGGATGACAGGAATCTTACAGGAATGTCACCGAGATGGATCCGGAAGGGAGAGTATTTTTATTATACCAGGAAGCTGGAACAGGGAGACAGCGTGGATATTTTTACCGGTGTGACTGTACCATCCCAATGGGATGAATCCTACCAGGATAAGAAGCTGGGGATCACCATCGTGGCGGATGCTGTCCAGGCGGCAAATTTTGCACCGGATTTCCGTGCCATGTCACCCTGGGGAAATCAGAAGATCTTAAGATGTATCCACGATACCGATGGTCTTGTGGTTCAGAAAAAAAGTCCGGTGGATCTGAAGGTGGAGTTTGAAGGAAATGCGCACAAACTGATCGCGGCTCCGGAAGACTTTTTTTCCGGATTTTCCACGGCAATGCCGGGAGATGTTTTTCATGATTCTGTAGAGATCCGTAACACAACGGAGCATGCTGCAGAGATCTTCTTCCGCACATCACCGGAATGTAAATCGGTAAAGGATCAGGAATTTCTGAAAAAGCTGAAGCTTGTGATTACCATGAATGATAAAAAGCTGTATTCCGGGGATCTTCTGGCTGCATCTCTCAATAAAGCCGTGTCCCTGGGGGAATTTTCCAGCGGAGAAAAAGGAAACATGAGATTTGAGGTTACGGTTCCGGCAGAGTTGGATAATTTATATGCTCTTCGAGCTGCAGATGTGAAATGGATCTTTTCTGTGGAGGAGGATCAGGAGACGGCAGATACCAGCCCTGTTCCACGCCGGAATGGCAGGAAAGAAGCCACAGAAAGAGCTTCCGGAAATAACAGTTCTTCAGTAAGGACAACACCAGTGAAGACCGGAGATGAATCTCCTGTGATCCTGTTTGCACTGATGGCTGGTATGGCGCTGCTTACCTGCAGTCTGACGCTATGGAAAGGAGGACGAAAAAATTGAAAAGAAGAATGATCGGTGCATGGATGGCATTGATGATCACAGCTTCTTCTCTTGTGGCTTCGCCCAGTCCTGCAGCAGATATGAGTTCGGTATCAGCAGATCTGCAGCAGGAACAGACAGAACCGGAGGAAGAAGAGGAGGCCCCGGATATTCCGGTAACAGATCAGCCCGGGGAGGCTGAGATGCCGGTTCCGACAGCCTTGCCTGAACCGGAAACGGTGGAGGAAGCTTTTGAAGAAGGTAAAGATAATACTGAAAATACGGACAGTGATGAGCTGATCGAACCGGAAGAAGAACCGGAAGCTGCTTCAAAAGAAGGAGAAAATATAGCCCTGACAGAGATACCGGCGCAGACAGAGGATCCGGGATTTACTGTATTCACGGAAGAAAACGCGGAAATCCTTACAGGAGAAAGTGAAGAGGATCAGGAACTGATCCAGGATATCGAAAACGGAGAGATCATTGCTCTTTCTGCAGCACTTCCCGGGGAGTTCCGGGAAGCTGGCAGTGCGGAAGTAATCTCAGAAGGAGAGGATGCTATCGCAGCTACAGCACTTTCCCCGTCCCAGTATTATCTGGACAGCTGGACCAGGGTTTACTGCGATGAGATCTGGACAGCTGCCAATGATTTTCTTGGTCCCGGAAATAAAACCCGTATGGGATGTACGTATCGTTCTGTACATTATATCGATGATACAGGAGAGGAAAAGGTTTCACCTCTGTATTGCCTGAAAGCAACTCAGGATGGACTGGACAGTATGACGCTGAAGAATGAGGCAGTAAAAGCACTGACTAATTCTGTGATCCAGAAGCTTTTGTACTTTGGTTACGGAGGACCGGGGGATCTGGGAACCGGATACGACCCCTCCTGCAGTCACATAGACTGGTCAAAATGGCAGAACCGTTATGTATTTACTCATATTGCGCTGTCAAAGGTATACTTTAATGACTGTGGATATGCCACAGCAGCAGAAGTAGAACACACAGGGATAAACCGCCTGATCGATAAGATCCAGACATTGACGATCCCTGCAAGAAACAAGGCAGCCGTTTATGTTTCCGAAGACGGTTCCTGGGCAGCAGCATCCGGAAAGACGATCCCGTTAAGTGTATTCCGAAGCAGACCTGCAGGTTTTCCCTTTGTTCCGGACAGTATGAAAGACGGATTTCAGATGAGTACTCTTATGAAAGTAACAGATGGAGCAAAAGCAGGGAACGGGATCACCATAACAAGAGGAGCCGCAGAAAAATGGCAGCTGGCCTACTGGACGAGCGCAACGGATTATAATTCACAGAAAACCAATCCCAAAATGATGTCGGGGACAAGCCTGAGCCTTAAGGATGGGGCATATTTTTTTCTGATCTTTCCGTTAAATGCATCTGCGACAAAGAAGTTTTCCTGTAAAATGCTGCTTCAGCCGGTTTCCTATATCCTGGTTGACGGAAGTGCCCAGGCAGGAAAAGATGGAGTACAGGATTTTGGCGCTTACGTATACCAGGGAACAAGAGGAAGCCTTTCGTTTTCAGTAAAGCCATCAGTTTATGGCAATGCAAAGCTGGTCAAGAAGGAACCCAACACGGGAAAACTGATCCAGGGAGCGCAGTACGGACTGTTTGCAGCAGAAGCTCTGACCTCCGGATACCGGACTATGTACAGTAAGGATCAGAAGGTTTCAACCGGAACAACAAACGCCGGTGGAGAGATCCTTTTTTCAAAACTGGTTCCAGGAAAATACTATGTGAAAGAAACGAAAACCGCTGCAGGCTATAAGCTGAACACCGCTATCAAAAATGTTACAGTAACCGGCGGAAAGACGACAACCGTCAGCGTAACGGATATCATGGATATCAGCGGAACAGTATCCATCAGAAAAAAAGACGGAAATACCGGCGATCCACTGGCAGGAGCTGAATTCACCCTGTATCAGTGGAGTAAAAAAAGCAAAGCCTACGTAACCTTAAAAAAACTGACTTATGATGGACAGAAGCGTACCTATAACTCCGGGAAATTTAATTATACCGAAGACAATCAGGGAAAATTCCGTGTGCGTGAGACAAAAGCTCCTCCCAATTACACCGGAAACTGGCAGAAGAATTTTACGCTGGAAAAGCCGGGAGAAAAGCAGGAATTTCTGTTTGAAGCAGTGAACTATCAGAACGAAAAACGAAGGATAGAGGTTCGTAAGATCGATGCGAAGACCGGTGAAGTACTGAAGGGTGCGGAATTTACACTTTATGAATACAGTGCAGCCAAAAAAGCCTATAAAGAAAAAGGAACACTTCTGGATTATGACAGCTCAAGTGAGCTTTATGTAAGCAGTGAACTTTTAAAGACTTCGGATAATGAGGGAAAATATAAGATCGTGGAAACAAAGACTCCGCCCGGATATACAGGAAGCTGGGAAGAAGAGGTGGATATCACAGACAAGGATGCACGCCTTTCCTTTGAAGTTGTCAATGAACAGGAAAAGGAATATAAAGGGGTGATCCGTCTGAGAAAAACAGACATCTATACAGGAGAAGTTCTGGAAGATGCGGAATTTACCGTGCTTCAGTGGAATAGAGGGAAGCAGACTTACCAGAATGACCTGGGCGGGCAGAGTATCCTGAAGTTTGACGTAGAAACCGGATGGTACTCTACGGAAGAGCTGGTGCTTACAGATGCTAATCAGGGAAGGTTCAAAGTAGTGGAAACAAAAAATCCGGAAAACTATACAGGCAAATACGAAAAGGAGGTAATCTTCCAGAAAAAAGAAAATACAGATACGGATACTGTGGATCTGAAAGCAGAGAATACTCCGGTAACACTTCCGCTTGGAAATATCACCATCATAAAAAAGATCAAAGAGGAGGATATTACCTGGGCTCATGGAAATCCAACCTTTTCCTTTGTGGCAGAAGGTACGGATCTATCCGGAAATCCTCACAGATATGAGGATTATGTGACCTTTACCAGAGGAAGCTATGAAACCGATAAAAATGGCTATGCAACATTATCGGTCACTCTCAGGAATATCCCGCTGGGGCAGTATACGGTCTGGGAAAAACCGGTACTACGCTACTATCTGAAAGATGTACGGGCAAATACAGAGAATGTCCGAATCATAAAAGGCGCTGCACCTGCATATGGTACAGATCCCCGGAAGATTGCTTCCGGTACGGCTGCTCTGACAATGCAAAACAAAAATGCATCGCTGACTTTTGTAAATGAGAAATCCAGATATGATCGATATTCCCATAATGACAGCATAAAAAATACCATACCCGTATCATTTTCCTGAAAAAAATACAGAGGGGCAGGAGTAATCCTGCCCTTAGCTGCGTATTTTATATAGTAAAAAACAAACTGTAAAAAGAAATAAAAAAACTACATATATACCCAAAGATATGGTATACTTTTTTACAAATACTGTGAACTCAAGAACTCTCTGGGAGGTCGATGATGAAAACAGACGAAAAAAATCCCGTTTTTGATATTCGGGATACATTGGAAAAATACGCTTGCATTTATCGAAATACTACACTGAAGCTTTTTCAGTACTGTCAGGAGACGGACATATATGAACGTCTGGATGAATACCTGAGACCTGTAAAAAATATTACGGATTTTAAGACCAGTGGACAGAAATACAGCAATGTTTATAAAGACGACTGGAAGTACCTGACGGATTTTCTGACATCCCGGGAAGGCGGGACGATAGAAGTGCGGTGTATCAATAAAGATGGTAATGCGAGTCTTCTGACAGTACGGGGATTTATAGCACAGGATAAAAATACCGGATATCATTATTTCATAGGAAGCTCCAGAGATATCACCAGGGAGAAGTTGCAGGAAGAATTTCTTGAGGAACGTGCCCAGAAAGATCCTCTGACCGGAGTGTATAACCGCTTTTTCGGAAAAGAACTGATCGATGAATACCTTGCATCCAGAAATCCCTATGCAGGATGCGGGATGATGGTGCTTGATGTAGATTATTTTAAAAATGTAAATGATACTTACGGACATATGTTCGGTGATGAAGTCCTGAAACGTTTTGCGGAGCTGTTTGTGGCTTTGTTCGACATTAATGATGTGATCATGCGTCTGGGTGGCGATGAATTTGTGATCCTTTTGAAGGATATCAGCCATGCAGCGATCATGAAAAAGGCAGGAAAACTGATACGGGAAGTGCAGAAACTTAAATTTCCGGGAACCACGTATCTGGCAACCTGCAGTGTGGGGATCTGCTTTCTTCCGGAAAATGTTTCCGGATATACATATCAGCAGCTCTTTGAAAATGCAGACTGGGCACTTTACCAGGCAAAGAAAAATGGAAAAAACCGCTATGCTTTCTGTGATAATCTGAGACGTTTTGAGGATAAGACAGAGGAAAAGCAGGAATTATACGAGGGTGTTGAGATAGATGCCAGATATCTTCATAATGATATTGTTTCTACTGCATTTGAAATATTTGAAAAAATGAGCAGCTTTCAGGCAGCGATTGAACTTCTGATGAAAGTGATCGGTCTGAAATTCCGGCTTAACCGGATCACAGTCCTGCATACCAAGGTGGCAGAGCAGAAAATAAACAGGGTTTTTCAATGGGTTTCGGAAGAAGAATACAGGCTTTTGATAGATGAGATACATTTTTCAAAAAGTGATTTTATCACATTGTTTCGCCACAATG
This sequence comes from Blautia massiliensis (ex Liu et al. 2021), assembly GCF_052064225.1. Taxonomy (NCBI): domain Bacteria; kingdom Bacillati; phylum Bacillota; class Clostridia; order Lachnospirales; family Lachnospiraceae; genus Blautia; species Blautia massiliensis (ex Liu et al. 2021). Next base: position 61,996 of record NZ_JBQHWA010000013.1, read on the forward strand.
ATGAATATGGTACTGTGGTGATTCAGGAGAATGATCTGGCTGAATATTCGGAACAGGGAAGAAAGAATGTGTTACAGTGCGGAGCAAAAACCGTAGTCTGTGCTGCCATGTACTGTGAGGGAAGCTATACAGGGGCCATTGCATACGTGACCTGCCAGGAAAAAAGGCTCTGGTCCAGAGAAGATCGTAAGCTGCTGGGAGAAGTGACCAAGATCATTTCCGCGCATTATGCCAAGAACCAGGCATTTAACAGTGCTTATCGTAGCATTGCTGCAGAATCCGGATGGGATCAGCTTACCGGATTGTCTTCTTTTTCAAGATTTCGCGAAAATGTGGAGAAAATGCTGATCGGAGGTTACGGGCCGGGACATGCAGTGATATATACCGATTTTGAAAAATTTAAACGTATTAATGCAAAATACGGATATCGTATGGGAGATCAGATCCTGCGGCAGTTTTCCGAGTATGTGATAAGCGTTCTAAAAACAGATATGGATGTATATTTTACCAGGGCGATCTCTGATCATTTTATCCTTTTCACTCCATGTGATATGGATGTTGATCCGGAAACATCTGTTTTAAAGACCAATCAGGAGTTCTTACGGCAGATGAAAGAGAAATATCCGGATATGGAGCTCTGTGTCCGCACTGGGATCTATCTGATCACCAAAGAATGTAACAATGCATCTGAGGCGATCGATGCAGCGAATTATGCAAGAAAATATGCTGCTGGAAATTGTGAAACAGGTGTTAAGCTGTATGACGAAGAACTGAAAAAGCAAAGCGATGCAGAGTGAAAGATACAGGAATACGGACCGGAATCTATGCTTTTTCAGAATTTCAGGAATAATCTTTCAGGAAAGCTTTTACAATAGAACAGAGATGTTTGCGGCAGGAGTGAGCTTATGAACAGAAGTGTTCCGGAAAGTCTTTTGATCTGTATTTTAGTCTTATGCCTGGCTCTGACACCCGTTGGTGTCAGGGGAGAAACGGAAGATAGTGGAAAAGCACAGAAGCTGATCGAAGCGCCGGGTGCAGTCCTTATGGAAAAAGAAACCGGTACAGTGATCTATTCCAGGGATCCTGACACCCGAAGAAGCCCGGCCAGTATTACAAAGATCATGACATTGATCCTGATCTTTGATGCTATCCGTGAGGGAACCCTGCATCTGGAGGATAGCATTACCACCAGTGCTTATGCCAGATCCATGGGAGGGTCTCAGGTATTTCTGGAAGAAGGGGAAAAGCAGACTGCAGAAACCATGATCAAATGTATTGTGATCGCTTCCGGAAATGATGCCAGCGTAGCTATGGCGGAGCATGTTGCGGGAACAGAACAAGCCTTTGTGGAGAGGATGAACGAGAGGGCGAAGGATCTTGGAATGAAAAATACCCATTTTGTGGATTGCTGCGGGCTGACGGAATCACAGGAGCATTATACAACTCCCTATGACATTGCACTTATGAGCAGGGAGCTCATCAGCAGATATCCGGAAGTTCTTACATATTCATCTGTCTGGATGGAGGATATCACACACGTTACCAGAAAAGGATCCTCGAAATTTACACTGACCAACACAAATAAACTGCTGCGCAGCTATGAGGGGTGTATGGGACTTAAAACGGGCAGCACCAGTATTGCAAAATACTGTCTCAGTGCTGTGGCAGAACGAAACGGGATCACACTGATCGCCTCAGTGATGGCCGCACCGGACCCGAAAACAAGATTCCGGGATGCAGCAGCTCTTTTAAATTACGGCTTTTCTAAATGCACATTGTATCTGGATGATGCTCTGGAGCCACTGAAACCTATGAAGCTCCGCAAAGGAGTCAAAGAGCAGGTTCCGCTTGTATATAGAGGGAAATTCCGATATATCAGCACAGATGGAACGAAACCTGACAATGTTAAGAAAAAGTTGATCCTTCCCAAAGAACAAAGTGCGCCGGTGAAAAAAGGGCAGAAAGCAGGGGCACAGGAATACTATCAGGATGGGAAAAAGATCGGTAGTCTGGATATCCTGTACGGGGAAACAATAAAAAAGGCCGGATACCATGACTGGCTGGAAAGAACCTGTCAGGCATTTCTTTTGTGATGCCTGCAACATATTTTGACAAAAAGGGCAGACTGGATGTATAATACAACGGATTGAAGAAATAACAGAACAGGGAAGGGATTTTGGATGAAAGAGATCAGAACAGAAGATGCAGTGGGACACATTCTGTGCCATGATATCACGCAGATCATAAAAGATGAGAAAAAAGGCGTTCTTTTCAAAAAGGGGCATGTAGTGAAAGAAGAAGATATACCACTGCTGCTCTCTGTAGGAAAAGAACACCTTTTTGTGTGGGAGAAAAAACCGGGGATTCTTCACGAAAATGAAGCCGCAGAGATCCTTTACAAAATCTGTGCCGGAAACTCTTCCAAAGTACATGGAACTGAGATCAAAGAAGGTAAAATCGAGGTGGTATCAAAGATCGATGGTATTCTGAAAATACGTCGTGATGCACTTGTGGCTGTGAATTCTCTGGGAGAAATGATGATTGCTTCCAGACATGGCGATTTTCCGATAAAAAAAGGTGATAAGGTTGCAGGAACCAGGATCATTCCGCTTGTGATCGAGAAAGAGAAAATGGATGCAGCAGAGAAGGCAGCAGGAAATCTTCCGATCTTTGACATTCTCCCTTACCAGCAGAAAAAAGTAGGGATCGTCACAACCGGAAGTGAGATCAAAAAAGGACTGATCCGGGATACCTTCACACCGGTACTCCGGGAAAAGCTTTCCGGTTTTCCGACAGAAGTGACAGGACAGGTGATGCCGGGAGATGATAAGGAAGAGATCACAAAAGCAATTCTTTCTTTCGCAGATGCAGGAGCAGATCTGATCATCTGTACCGGCGGAATGAGTGTGGATCCCGATGACCGTACTCCGGGCGGGATCCGGGATACCGGAGCAAAGATCGTAACCTATGGAGCACCTGTACTTCCGGGAGCTATGCTGCTTGTGGCATATCTTGAGCGGAACGGAAGATCCATACCGGTACTTGGACTTCCGGGTTGCGTCATGTACGCAAAAAGAACGGTATTTGATCTGATCCTGCCCAGAGTAATGGCGGATGATGAGATCAAGGCAGAGGAGATCGCCAGGCTGGGAGAAGGCGGACTTTGTCTGAACTGTCCGGTTTGTACTTTCCCAAACTGCGGATTTGGAAAATAATATGAAAAAATTCAAAATCAAACAATATGAGATCCATATGGACAAGATCCATGCTCCACAGGGCGTGCGGATGATCCTTCTTGCGGATCTTCACGGGATATCCTACGGAAAAGACAATATACGGCTGACAAAGACGATCCGAAAGCTTGCTCCGGACGTGATACTTTCTGCCGGCGACATGGCTGTACGTACAGAAACGGATACTCTGGTAACTGCATGTAAGCTGCTGACAGAGCTTGCCGGGGATTTTCCTGTGTATTATGCACTTGGTAATCATGAATATAAAATGTTCCTTTCCGAAGAATATCGGCCATATTATGCGAAATATGAAAAGGCACTGAAAAAAGCTGGTGTGCATATTTTAAGGAACGGACATGAAGCTATGGTCCTGAAGGGAGAGCGCTTCTGTTTCTGGGGGCTGGAACTTCCCATCGAATATTATCACAAGCCGAGATCACCGAAGCTGAAAAAAGAAGTGATGGAAGAACTGATCGGAAAACCTGAAGATAAAGGGATGCAGATCCTGCTGGCACATAATCCAAAATACGGAAAAACCTATTTTGAATGGGGCGCAGATCTGATCCTGTCCGGACACTATCACGGAGGCGTTGTCCGCCTCAGTGAACATTACGGTCTTTCATCTCCTCAATATCTGTTTCTTCCGCCGTTTTGCTGTGGAGACTTTCACAAAGGGGATCAGCATATGATCGTCAGTGCCGGACTTGGAGAACATACCATCCCCCTTCGGATCCATAATCCAAGGGAACTGCTGGTGATCGATATAAAACCTTCCGAAAAAATGAAATGAGGAAACCCTATGGCATTATCTGTTAAGCTGAATGTATTTGAAGGCCCTTTGGATCTTCTGCTTCACCTGATCGACAAAAACAAGATCGATATCTATGATATTCCTATTGTGGAGATCACAGATCAGTATATGGAATATCTGCATTCCATGGAAAAAGAAGATCTGGGGATCATGAGTGAATTTCTTGTCATGGCAGCTACTCTTCTGGATATCAAATGTAAAATGCTTCTTCCGAAAGAAGTGAATGAGGAAGGAGAAGAGGAGGACCCCAGAGCAGAGCTTGTGCAGAAGCTGCTGGAATATAAGATGTACAAATATATGTCCTATGAATTACGGGACAGGCTTGGAGATGCGGCAGGGGTTTATTACCGAAAACAGGATCTTCCGGAAGAAGTGCTGCAATATACTCCACCGTCTGATCCCCAGGAACTTCTCCGGGGTCTGACACTGGAGCGGATGAGTGCGATCTATCAGGCTTTGATCCGCAGACAGGAAAATAAGATCGATCCGATCCGAAGTAAATTTGGAAGGATCGAAAAAGAGGAAATATCACTTTCCGATAAATTGCTGGAAATGAAGGAATATGCAAAAACTCACCGGAAATTCAGCTTTCGCAGGCTGATGGAAAACCAGCATTCCAAAATACAGCTGATCGTGACCTTTCTGGCGATTCTGGAACTGATGAAGATGGGACATGTTCATGCAGAACAGGAAGAGCTTTTTGATGATATTCATGTGGAAGTTATCACGGATCCGGACACATGGAAGAATCTGACAGAGTTCGCAGATGAATAATATAGTAGGAATGAGGACAATAAGTGGAAATCAAACGAATTGAAGGAGAAATCGAAGCCATCCTGTTTGCAATGGGAGAAGCTGTGGAATTACCCCGTATTGCCAGAGCGATCCGTCAGGATCCGACAACAACGGAAAATATCATCCGAAATATGATGATCCGTTATCAGGAAGAAGAGCGGGGGATCCAGATCATAGAGCTCGAAAACTCCTTTCAGCTTTGTACAAAAAAAGAATACTATGATTCTCTTATTCGGATCGCAGCGCAGCCAAAGAAACCCACGCTGACAGACGTTATGCTTGAAACCCTTTCGATCATTGCCTACAAACAGCCTGTTACAAAAGCAGAGATTGAAAAGATCCGAGGGGTAAAATGTGATCATGCCATCAATAAGCTGATGGATTATGATCTGGTGAGAGAACTTGGACGTCTGGATGCTCCGGGTCGTCCGATCCTCCTGGGAACCACCGAAGAATTTCTGCGCTGCTTTGGTGTCCATGGGCTGGAAGACCTTCCGGAAATGGATCCGGTCCAGCTGGAGGATTTCAAGGCGGAAGCAGAGGAAGAGATCCAGCTGAAGCTGGACGTATAACAAATAACACGGACAGATGCCGGTTTACCGGGACCTGCCGGACAGATCAGAAAACAGAAGAGGAGTGACGAAAATGCCCACAACATACGCACATGATCTTTTTGGAAAAAGGGTTTACCGGAAACTTTCCGCAAAATTACAGCATCTGATCCGAAGCAACGGAAATCTGTACCGGATCGGACAGCATGGTCCGGATATCCTGTTTTATTATTTTATATCCAAAAATCCGGTGACACAGTACGGAGTGCAGATGCATGGACGGAAAGCAAGAGAATTCTTTGAAAAGGGCATGGCGAAGGTCCGGGAGGAAAAAAATCCTGCACTGATGGCTTACCTGCTGGGGTTCGGATGTCATTATATCCTGGATTCTACTTGTCATCCTTACGTCAATCAGGTAGCTGCCGAGGGGAAAGTCTCACATACGCTCTTTGAGAAGGAATTTGATCGTATGCTGATGTATGAAACCGGCAAAGATCCATTGCGTTTTTATCCGTCTCATGGGATCCGTGCCAGTTTTCTCAGTGCATGGACAATCCACCAGGTATTGCCGGCGATCCGTACCTGGAACATTTATCTGTCATTGAAAATGATGAAGATATTCACCTGTATTTTGGTATGTGATGATGGAGGAAGGAAGAGACGCCTTTCGGAACATGCCCTTTCCCCCGCAGGAAAAAAGAGATCTGCGTTTATTACCGAATTTTTTATGAGCCCGGAGCCGGAGATTGACTGTAAGGAGGAGCTTCTTAAGCTGGACAGTCTGATGGAAGAGGCACTTGCCAAGGCGCCGGATATGCTGGAAGAGCTTGCTGCACTTGCAGTCAGGCCAGGACATCTTTCTGACAGATGGGATCTGACCTTTAACGGATGATCGATCCCGGCAGACAATAGATACAAGTGATATCTGAATGCTATCCCCGCATAAAATTAAATATAACAGTTACTGTAAACAGTTATATGAACCGTGTATGGGGTGATGCATTATGAGCAAACGGCGTATGGCCGCTGTCGTGCTGGTGACAGCGGTCCTTATTATTTGTCAGATCTTTCCGGTAAAGGCGGCAGATGACGAAAATCTATATGCACTTTCTGCAGTTCTCATGGATGGGGAGAACGGCCGTGTGCTGTACGGAAAAGAAGCATACAAAGGACGGCCGAATGCCAGCACCACAAAGGTAATGACCTGTATTCTTGCTCTGGAGCTGGCAAAGGGAGATGATTACGTACAGGTTTCCGGGAATGCGGCATCTCAGCCACAGACACGTCTTGGCATGCGGGAGGGACAGCAGTTTTATCTGGAGGATCTTCTCTATTCACTGATGCTGAAAAGCCATAATGATTCCGCAGTGGCCATCGCGGAACATATCGGCGGCTCCGTAGAAGGTTTTGCAGAGAAGATGAATGAAAAAGCAAAAGAGCTGGGATGTAAGGACACACATTTTGTTACACCCAATGGTCTGGATGGAGAAGATGAAGGCGGTATCCATCATACAACAGCCCGGGATCTTGCCTTGATCATGGCGTATGCAATAAAAAATGCAACATTTGTCCATATTACCCAGACTAGAGATTATACTTTCACGGATATCTCAGGAAAAAAGCATTATTCGGTACATAATACCAATGCTTTCCTGGATATGGAAACAGGAGTGATCTCTGGAAAAACAGGATTTACAGGAAATGCCGGATATTGTTATGTCTGCGCAGTCCGACAGGACGAGCGATTATTTATCGTGGCTCTTCTGGGATGCGGATGGCCCGGAAATAAAAATTATAAATGGAGCGATACTAAGAAGCTTCTTTCCTATGGCAGGGAAAATTATCAGTATGTGATGCTGCCGGAGCTTCCGCAGCTGCCTGAGATCCCGGTAACAGAAGCAGCACCGGGAAAAGAAGATCCATATCCGCAAAAGTCCGATCGTTCCGGATATCCTCCCAAACAGGTTATGCTGAAAATACACGCAGTACTTTCTGAAAAAGATCGTGAGAAAAGATATCTTCTGAAAAAAACAGAAACGATCACATGGGAAACGGAGCTTCCGGATAAGCTCCCGGCACCAATACAGAAAAACCAGAAGATCGGTACACTCCATGCAAAGCTCAACGGAAAAGAACTCCTTTCCTGCCTTGTAACCGCAGATGACAAAATCGACAGAATTACCTATAAATGGTATGTGGATAAAGTATTTAAGGATTATTTCCATTAATTTAGCGACCCCTGGCATAAGTCAGGGGTTAATTTTTTAACGTTCGTGACGAAAAGTATTGAATTTTCTGCAAAAAAAAGGTACAATTATACTCGGCTGAATTTTTGGTTATATTAATAAAAAAATGGAGGGCATAGTATAATGAGTAATGCGACACAAAGCGTAGCGGCTGCAAGGATCGATTCCCTGCTTGACGCCAACAGTTTTGTTGAGATCGGACAGGCTGTCACAGCCAGAGCTACAGATTTCAACATGACTGAAAAAAAAGCACCTTCAGACGGTGTGATCACCGGATATGGTGTGATTGACGGCAGTCTGGTGTATGTATACAGCCAGGATGCATCTGTACTGAACGGAACAGTTGGTGAGATGCATGCCAAAAAGATCGCCAAAATTTATGATCTCGCTCTGAAAGTTGGAGCACCTGTTATCGGTCTTGTAGACTGTGCGGGACTTCGTCTTCAGGAGGCTACCGATGCACTTGAGGCATTTGGTGAGATCTATCTGAAACAGACACTGGCATCCGGTGTTATTCCACAGATCACTGCTGTTTTCGGAACATGCGGCGGTGGAATGGCAGTTGTACCGGCTCTTACAGACTTTACATTTGTAGAGGAGAAGAAGGGCAGACTGTTTGTAAACACTCCAAATGCACTGGAAGGAAACAGAGTGGAAAAATGCGATTCAGCTTCCGCACAGTTCCAGAGCGAGGAGACAGGACTTGTTGACGGCATCGGAACAGAAGAGGAGATCCTTGGACAGATCCGTACACTGGTCAGCATGCTTCCGGAGAATAATGAAGATAATGACAGCTTCAAGGAATGCACAGATGACCTGAACAGAGTATGTGATGATATTGCAGGCTGCACAGGCGACACAGCTATTGCGCTTTCAAGAATCGCTGATAATGGTGAGTTTTTTGAAACAAAGGCAGCTTACGGCCAGGATGTCGTAACAGGCTTCCTTCGTCTGAACGGAGCTACCGTTGGCGCTGTTGCAAACAGAAGCGAATCTTACGATGCTGATGGCAATAAGACAGAGATTTCCGACGGAACTCTTTCTGCAAGAGGTGCAAGAAAAGCAGCAGACTTCGTAAAATTCTGTGATGCTTTTGAGATTCCGGTACTTACTCTTACTAATGTAACAGGATTTAAAGCTACACTCTGCAATGAGAAGATGATGGCTAAATCTGTAGGTGAGATGGTACATGCTTTTGCATCTGCAACTGTACCGAAGGTAAATGTTGTAATTGGTAAAGCATACGGAACTGCATACGTTGCCATGAACAGCAAATCTGTCGGAGCAGATATGGTTTATGCATGGGATACAGCTGAGATCGGTATGATGGATGCTTCCCTTGCAGCAAAGATCATGTATGAGGGAGCTGACGCTTCTACACTGAATGAGAAGGCAGCTGAGTACAAAGAACTCCAGAACGGTATCGCATCTGCAGCAGCAAGAGGATATGTGGATACCGTGATCAAAGCAGAAGATACAAGAAAATATGTAATCGGTGCTTTTGAGATGCTGTTCACAAAAAGGGAAGACCGTCCATCCAAAAAGCATGGAACAGTCTAAGTGAGGTGAGCGTATGAGACAGTTTTATAAAAAGATCTCTTCTGTCTGCATGGCACTTCTTTGCATAGCTGCACTTCTGATCGGATGCACAGCTACTGCATGGGCTGCTGATGAGATTGATGATTCTGTAAAGAGTCAGCTTATCACAACAACCAAGGGCCTGACGGATGCGATCATCGCAATGTCCGAGGATGATATCCAGGGATATCTGGAATCAGAGGATGCTTTCACACAGAGTGCTGCAAGTGCATGGGATGGCTCCAGAGAAGAGCTTGGTGAGAAAAAAGGTGATATCGAGGAGAAAGATATCACAGTGGAGTATTCCGATGATCAGTATACCGTTGTTGTTCCGGTATCCTTCGAGAAAAACAAAGCGAATTTCACTTATGTATTTGATAAATCAGGAACCCCGACTTCTCTTACAGTTGATGTGAATTATACACTGGCACAGAACATGGAGAAGGCAGCCATGAATACACTGATGGGTCTCGGAACTGTATTTGTGATCCTGGTATTCCTGATCTTCGTGATCTCTCTTTTCAAATATATTCCCGGACTTGTGGAAGGAAAGAAAAAAGAGAGCAAACCGGCTCCGGCAGCCGCAGCACCGGCTCCGGTTGCAGCACCAGTTGCTGAGCCTGCTGTTGAGGATGTGACAGATGATGGTGAGCTTATTGCCGTGATTGCCGCAGCGATCGCTGCTTCTGAAGGCAAAACAAGCACAGACGGATTCGTAGTACGTTCCATCCGCAAAGTCAACCGCAGAAAAAGATAATCATTATTTAGGAGGATTTTAAAATGAAGAGTTATACAATTACTGTTAACGGAACAGCATATGAAGTTACTGTAGAAGAGAACGGAAACGCAGCAGCTCCAGTTGCAGCAGCACCAAAAGCAGCAGCTCCGGCTCCTAAGGCAGCTCCGGCAGCAGCTCCTAAGGCAGCAGCTCCGGCAGCAGGCGCAGGTTCTGTTAAAGTTTCCGCAGCCGTTCCTGGAAAAGTTGTAAAAATCGTTGCATCTGTTGGACAGAGCGTAAAAGCTGGTGACAGCGTAGTGATCGTTGAGTCCATGAAGATGGAGATCCCGGTTGTTGCTCCTCAGGACGGAACGATCGCCAGCATCGATGTTGCAGAGGGTGCTGCCGTTGAAAATGGAGATACTCTTGCAACAATGAACTAAACAGGAGGTAGACAAATGTCTTATGTAACAAATACCCTGTCAAACCTGATCCATCAGACAGCATTTTTCAACCTTACCTGGGGAAACTACCTGATGATCGCAGTGGCATGTGTGTTCTTATATCTTGCCATTAAACATGGTTTTGAGCCGCTGCTGTTGGTTCCGATCGCTTTTGGTATGCTTCTGGTAAATATTTATCCGGACATTATGCTGAGCATTGAGGATTCATCCAATGGCGTTGGCGGACTTCTTCATTATTTTTACTTAATGGATGAGTGGAGTATTCTTCCTTCACTGATCTTCCTGGGTGTCGGTGCGATGACAGACTTCGGTCCGCTGATCGCAAACCCGATCAGCTTCCTGATGGGAGCAGCTGCACAGCTTGGTATTTACCTTGCATACTTCCTTGCAATTTTCCTTGGATTTAATGGTAAAGCAGCAGCAGCGATCTCTATCATTGGTGGTGCTGACGGCCCGACTTCCATTTTCCTTGCAGGTAAGCTTGGACAGTCTTCTCTTATGGGACCGATCGCAGTGGCAGCATATTCCTATATGTCCCTGGTACCGATCATCCAGCCTCCGATCATGAAGGCTTTCACAACAGAGGAAGAGCGTAAGATCAAAATGGCGCAGCTCCGTCCTGTTACAAAACTTGAGAAGATCCTTTTCCCGATCGTTATCACAATCGTTGTTTGCCTGATCCTTCCGACAACAGCTCCCCTTGTTGGTATGCTGATGCTCGGAAACCTGTTCCGTGAGTCCGGAGTTGTTAAACAGCTTTCTGAAACAGCTTCCAACGCTCTTATGTACATCGTAGTAATCCTTCTCGGAACATCTGTAGGTGCTTCCACAAGTGCTGAGGCGTTCCTGAACGTAGATACACTGAAGATCGTAGTTCTTGGTCTTGTTGCCTTTGCCTGCGGTACTTTTGGTGGTGTTATGCTTGGTAAGCTTCTCTGCAAGGTTACTCACGGAAAGATCAATCCTCTGATCGGATCAGCCGGTGTTTCTGCCGTTCCTATGGCAGCCCGTGTATCCCAGAAGGTTGGTGCTGAGGCAGATCCTACAAACTTCCTGCTGATGCATGCGATGGGACCGAACGTTGCTGGTGTTATCGGTACAGCGGTTGCTGCCGGTACATTCATGGCGATCTTTGGTGTCTAACCCATTGTCTTATAAAAATTTGTAAGGAGAATAATTATGGCAGAAATAGAGAAAAAACCTGTGAAAGTTGTGGAAACGATTCTGCGTGACGCTCATCAGTCCCTGATCGCTACACGTATGAGCACAGAGCAGATGCTTCCGATCATTGAGAAGCTTGACAAAGTCGGCTACTATGCAGTAGAGTGCTGGGGCGGTGCTACTTTCGATGCTTCCTTACGTTTCCTGAAAGAGGATCCGTGGGAAAGACTTCGTAAACTTCGTGACGGTTTCAAAAACACAAAGCTTCAGATGCTGTTCCGTGGACAGAACATCCTTGGATATCGTCCATATGCAGATGATGTAGTAGAGTATTTTGTACAGAAATCCGCAGCTAACGGTATCGATATCATCCGTATCTTTGACTGTATGAATGACCTTCGTAACCTTCAGACAGCTGTAAAAGCAGCAAACAAGGAGAAAGCACATGCACAGGTTGCAATGGCTTACACACTTGGTGATGCTTACACACTTGATTACTGGACAGATCTTGCAAAACGTATCGAGGATATGGGTGCAGATTCCATCTGTATCAAAGATATGGCAGGACTTCTTGTTCCGTACAAAGCTACAGAGCTTGTTCAGGCTCTCAAAGAGACTGTTAAGATCCCGATCGATCTTCATTCTCACTATACATCCGGTGTTGCTTCCATGACATATATGAAGGCAGTAGAGGCAGGTGTTGATATCATCGACACAGCAATGTCTCCGTTTGCTCTTGGAACATCCCAGCCGGCAACAGAGGTTATGGTTGAGACCTTCAAGGGAACACCATATGATACAGGATTTGATCAGCAGCTTCTCGCTGAGATCGCTGACTACTTCCGTCCGATGCGTGATGAGGCTCTTGATACAGGTCTTCTCAATCCGAAGAACCTTGGTGTAAACATCAAGACTCTTCTGTATCAGGTACCAGGCGGAATGCTTTCCAACCTGACATCACAGCTGAAAGAGCAGCATGCCGAGGATAAATTCTACGAAGTACTTGAGGAAGTTCCGCGTGTACGTAAAGACCTTGGTGAGCCACCGCTTGTTACACCGTCCTCTCAGATCGTTGGTACACAGGCTGTATTTAACGTGATCATGGGCGAGCGTTACAAGGTTGTCACAAAAGAGACAAAAGACGTGTTAAGTGGTAAGTATGGCGCAACAGCCAGACCGTTCAATCCGGAAGTACAGAAAAAATGTATCGGAGATATTGAACCGATCACATGCCGTCCGGCAGATCTTCTGGAGGATGAGCTTGATAAGCTTGAGAGCGAGATGGCACAGTACAAGGAGCAGGATGAGGATGTTCTCACATATGCACTGTTCCCGCAGGTTGCCATGGACTTCTTTAAATATCGCCAGGCTCAGAAGACAAAAGTTGATGAGACTGTAGCAGATACCAAGAACGGCGCATACCCGGTATAAAGCACACATAGAAATGCAGATGCATTTCAAAACAGGAAAAGGAGCTTGCTGTATGCAGGCTCCTTTGTGCATAAAAAAGATAAAAAAGGCAGGATAACAGGTAATGTCCAAAGTTGCGATCATAGGCGGCGGTGCCGCCGGAATGCTCTGCGGTGTATATGCTGCGCGCAGAGGACACCAGGTTCACATACTGGAAAAAAATGAGAAACTAGGAAAAAAGCTTTTCATCACCGGAAAGGGACGATGCAACGTCACCAATGATTCCGATACCGAAGAACTTTTTCCGGCAGTGATGTCAAACCGCAAATTTCTTTACAGTGCTTTCTACACCTATGGAAGCAGAGATGTGATGGAATTTTTTGAGGAGGCAGGAGTGCCGCTGAAAACAGAGCGTGGAAACCGGGTTTTTCCGGTATCGGATCATTCATCAGATATTATCCGTGCGCTTGAGCGGGAACTGAAAAAAGCCGGAGCGCAGATCCATCTTCATACAGAGGTAAAGGAAGTTTGTACACAGGATGAAAAAGTTACCGGTGTATTACTTTCGGACGGTACCTTTTTTGAAGCGGATACTGTGGTAGTTGCCACAGGAGGGCTTTCCTACCCGTCCACAGGTTCCACAGGAGATGGATATCGTTTTGCTGCTGAAACGGGACATAAAGTTGTTTCCCAGTCACCATCACTGGTACCACTGGTGGCAAAAGAAGATTATGTCTCCAAACTTCAGGGCCTTTCCCTTCGGAATGTGGAGCTTACAGTAAAATCCGGCAAAAAAGTTCTCTATAAAGATTTCGGCGAGATGATGTTTACTCATTTCGGAGTGACAGGACCGCTGATCCTTTCCGCCAGTGCCCAGATTGGCAAAAAGCTGGAAAAGGAGCCTTTGGAGGCTTTTCTGGATCTGAAGCCGGCGCTTGATGCAGAACAGCTTGATGCCCGGATCCTGCGTGAATTTGATGCAAATCATAACAAGCAGTTTAAAAATGTGATCGGTGTTCTTTTTCCGTCTTCTCTGACTCCGATCATGATCGAAATTGGCGGTATCCCCGGGGAAAAACCGGTACATGAGATCTCCAGGGAAGAGCGTCAGGCTTTTGGCCGTCTGATCAAGGCTTTTCCGTTTACGATCACGGGAATGGGAGAGTTTAAGGAAGCGATCATCACAAGAGGCGGTGTGTCAGTAAAAGAGATACAGCCATCCACAATGGAATCCAAAAAAATAAAAAATCTGTATTTTACAGGTGAAGTACTGGATCTGGATGCAGTGACCGGTGGCTATAATCTTCAGATCGCATGGTCTACAGCGTATGCGGCAGCTCAGGCGATAGAATAACAGAAAAGAGGAAGGAGCAACGATTATGGGTATTAATATTGCAATTGACGGACCGGCAGGTGCAGGAAAAAGCACAATTGCAAAAAAAGTGGCAAAGGAGCTATCTTTTATTTATGTAGATACAGGGGCAATGTATCGTGCCATGGCACTTTATCTTCTGGAAAAAGGGATCAGCGGTGACGAAAAAATCTCTGAATCCTGTCACGATGCGGATATCTCTATCCGTTATGAGAACGGTGAGCAGCAGGTGATCCTTAACGGAAAGAATGTAACTGCGTTCCTCCGTAAGGAAGAGGTAGGAAATATGGCATCTGTAAGCTCTGCAAATCCGGAGGTGCGTGCACATCTTCTGAAGCTGCAGCGCAATCTTGCAGCCGAGAATAATGTAGTTATGGACGGAAGAGATATCGGAACCACCATTCTTCCCAATGCGGAAGTGAAGATCTTTCTGACTGCAAGTGCAAAGACCCGTGCCAGCAGACGATACCTGGAGCTTACAGAGAAGGGGGAAGCCTGCGATATGGATGAGATCCTGAAAGATATCGTTGACAGAGATGAGAGAGATATGAACCGCGCGGTTTCTCCGCTTAAAAAAGCAGAGGATGCCGTTCTTGTTGATTCATCTGAGATGGGAATTGACGAAGTGGTTGAGAGTATCCTTTCCGTATACAGAAAAAGGGTGAATGGATGAATGTAAAAGTTGCAGAAACTGCCGGCTTCTGTTTCGGCGTACAAAGAGCAGTTGACCGTGTTTATGAGCTGATCGGTTCCGATGCAGCACCGATTTATACACTGGGCCCGATCATCCATAATGAGGAGGTCGTCTCAGATCTCGAAAAAAAAGGCGTGGCTGTGATCTGTGAGAAGGATCTTGGCAGCCTGAAGGGCGGCACTGTTGTGATCCGTTCCCATGGAGTAGGCCGCAGGGTTTATAACACGATAAAAAAATATGGTCTCGGATATGTAGATGTTACCTGTCCTTTTGTGCTGAAGATCCACAAGATCGTTGAGAGAGAAAGCTCCAGAGGTGCCCATATTGTGATCATCGGTGATCCGGACCATCCGGAAGTCCAGGGTATCTGCGGATGGTGTCAGGGACCATATACAGTGATCAGAAATGCTGAGGATGCTGAAAAATTCAATATTTCTCCGGAAAAAGAAGTATGTGTAGTGTCCCAGACGACATTTAATTACAACAAATTTCAAGAATTAGTTGAAATTCTCCGCAAAAAGAGTTATGATAATAATGTTTTAAATATTTTAAATATTTTAAACACTATTTGTAATGCTACCGAAGAACGGCAGAAAGAAGCTAAAGCGATAGCCGGAGAGGTAGACACTATGCTGGTCGTAGGTGGCCGACATAGCTCCAATACTCAAAAGCTGTTTGAAATATGTAAAAAGGAATGTGGAAATACTTACTATATACAAACACCTGTAGACTTGGATTCTGAAATGTTCCAATGCAGTAGTTGTGTAGGTATTACAGCAGGGGCTTCCACCCCAAAGAAAATTATTGAGGAGGTTCAAGAACATGTCAGAGTTAAGTTTTGAACAGATGCTGGAAGATTCCGTAAAAACAATCAGAAATGGAGAGATCGTACAGGGTACCGTCATCGATGTTAAAGATGATGAGATCATCCTGAATATCGGCTATAAAGCAGACGGTATCATCACAAAGAACGAGTACACAAACGATTCAAGCGTTGTGCTTACAGACGTTGTTAAACCTGGAGATACCATGGAAGCAAAGGTTCTCAAAGTAAATGACGGAGAGGGACAGGTTACACTTACCTACAAACGTCTTGCAGCAGAGAAAGGCAACAAACGTCTTGAGGAGGCATTTGAGAACCAGGAGGTTCTGAAGGCTCCTGTAACACAGGTACTTGACGGTGGTCTTTGTGTCAATGTTGAGGAAGCAAGAGTATTCATTCCTGCAAGCCTTGTATCTGACACATATGAGAAAGATCTTTCCAAATATGCAGATCAGGAGATCGAGTTCGTTATCACAGAGTTCAACCCAAGAAGACGCCGTATCATCGGTAACCGCAAACAGCTTCTTCTTGCTGAGAAAGCTGAGAAACAGAAAGAGCTTCTTGCTAAGATCAACGTAGGCGATAAAGTTGAGGGTGTTGTTAAGAATGTTACAGATTTCGGTGCATTCATTGACCTCGGCGGAGCAGACGGACTTCTTCACATCTCTGAGATGTCCTGGGGCAGAGTAGAGAACCCGAAGAAGGTATTCAACGTAGGTGATAAAGTTACAGTTCTTATCAAAGATATCAACGGAGACAAGATCGCACTTTCCCTTAAATTCCCGGAGGAGAACCCATGGCTTACAGCTGCTGAGGACTTCGCAGTAGGAAACGTAGTAAAGGGCAAAGTTGCACGTATGACAGATTTCGGTGCATTTGTTGAGCTTGCACCTGGAGTAGATGCTCTTCTTCATGTATCTCAGATCTCCAGAGAGCACGTTGCGAAACCATCTGATGTACTTTCCATCGGTCAGGAGATCGAGGCTAAGGTTGTTGATTTCAATGACGAAGACAGAAAGATCAGCCTCAGCATGAAAGCACTCGAGGATAATTCTGCAGAGCAGACAGAGGAGTAATTTCTCAGAAGCTGTACAGCAGATGAATATTTTGAATTTCAGAGGCCGTCACATTTATTGTGACGGCCTTTTTTTGATTGGAATTGCGTAACAGAGATATTATTTAAGAACAGAAAGATAATATGGCAGGCAGTGTTTCAGATAGGTCTTCTGTTTTAAAGGATCATGCAGAAAAGCTTCTGTTACAGGAAACCAGGTATAACAGTTGTCCCTTTTGGCGGGTCTTCGGAGCTTTTTGTCCATGCAGGCACTTAAGGCTTTTGGTATGGCAGTGTCTTCGGAAGGGATGTAATCGTAATCCTTATAATTGGAGTAGTATTGCTTTAAACGTCCATTTTGAGACTTTACAAGAAGACGGACACAGTTATTCTGTCCAATTATGTAGATTTCTTCACTATGATTTGAAAATTTAACAGGCAGATCGTAATTAGTTTTAATGGTAAAGGCCAATTGATCGTCTTGAATTTCACAATTTAGTGCTTCGTAATCTTCATTGAAAAGAGCAAGATAGGACAGCATGGAGAAAATTTTTCCAAGTCCCAGAAGATCTTCCCGGTTATGTCCCATAACGATCTCTGCCGCTTCCGGTTTCTTTCCGGAAGCGAATTGTTTGTAAAGACGGATGCAGGCACCTCCATCACAGTAGTTCCGTTCAGTGATACCGAGAAATGATTCCATAGAAGGCTGATTCATCCGTGAAAGCTTCAGAAGTCCCTTGAGCGGCTTTAGTTCCCGGTAAAGGTCCATAGAAGGCAGCTTTGCAAAAGGGGAAGGCAGTCCGTGGATCTGATATCGTGCATCCAGATAAGGCTGGTCAAAGCTGTCACCGTTATATTGGATCGTACATGAAAAATCCTGAAGGAATTCAGAAAATGTTTTCAGAAGTTCAGGTTCTTCCTCTTCGTTTTCAATCATCCACTGGTACATCTGCCAGTTGTTTTCTTCGTAGGCTACAGCACCGATCAGATACAGAAAAGTGGAATTTCGTGATAGTCCTGTAGTTTCAATATCATAGAAAAGCGGTACAAAACGCTCTGAAAATCCACGATTTTTAGTCAATTTTTTAACAGTCTCAAAGTCTGGAAACCCTTGTAAAATCGGCATTTTTTTAACGATCATGTTAATTTTCTCCTTTATGGATTGTATCTGATTATACACAAAAAAATTGCTTTTCAATAGTGCAATTTAAAGTGAAATGAGTTATAGTTATTAGTAGAGTTGATGATAAAAAACAGGAAATGGTACTGGATTTATGTAGGGATTGACAGTGAAAAAATGACTATTGTCGCTTCATAAATTAGTTATTCATTTACAGCTTTTTATGAGCTGGTGAATATCTTCTACCGAAGTATATCACAGGATCGTGTCTGGATTCAATCTTTCATACATATCCTGCTCAAAGCAGAAGCTACTTTGTTACTGTTCGCTGGTAATGTTTCGCGAAATGATTTATGGGAGCGAAATAGATCTTGTTTGTCTTGGATGAAATAAGAAAAGGAAAATCAGAAACACAGAATCAACTTTAAAAAAGAGTATATGCGCAACGCAGAAATACTATGTACATGTACTTGCAAAAATAAAGGAGGAGATGAGATCTATGGCATTTTTAACCTTCAGGGGTGGTATCCATCCTTATGACGGCAAAGATTTGTCAAAAAACTGTCCTGTCGAGAAGTATCTGCCGAAGGGAGATCTGGCAATTCTTGTTTCTCAGCACATCGGAGCTCCGGCCAAGCCGATCGTAAAAAAAGGTGATCATGTGCTTGCAGGACAGAAAATCGCAGAAGCAGGAGGATTTGTTTCCGCACCGATACACTCGTCTGTATCAGGAACCGTAAAGGGAATCGAGAAACGTCTGACCGCAGTAGGCGCCATGGGTGATGCGATCATCATTGAGAATGACGGTCTGTACGAATCTGTGGAATATGCACCTGCAAAGCTTTCGGATCTTTCCAAGGAGGATATCCTGAAAAGGATTCAGGAAGGCGGAGTTGTTGGTCAGGGTGGTGCAGGTTTCCCGACACATGTAAAGCTCTCACCAAAGGAACCCGACAAGATCGATCATATCCTGGTCAACGGTGCGGAATGTGAGCCTTATATCACCAGTGACTACCGAAGGATGATGGAAGAACCGGAAAGCATTGTTGGTGGTCTGGAAGTAATCCTGAAAGCTTTCCCGAAGGCAGTGGGATGTATCTGTATCGAGGACAACAAACCGGATTGTATTGCCAGGATGAAAGAAGCCATCAAAGGCAAAGAGCGTATGGAAGTAAAAGAGCTTAAGACCAAATACCCACAGGGTGGTGAACGTACGCTGATCTATGCGGTAACAGGCAGAGAGATCAATTCCACTATGCTTCCGGCAGATGTAGGATGCGTGGTTGATAACGTAGAGACTGTTACTTCTGTTTATAAGGCAGTGATCCTCGGACAGCCGGTCATCAGCCGTAATGTAACGGTTACCGGAGACGGAATCCGCACACCGAAGAACTTTTCCGTTCTTACAGGCACAGATCTGTCTGAACTGGTAGATGCTGCAGGCGGACTGAAGGAAAAGATCGCAAAAGCAATCTCCGGCGGACCTATGATGGGATTTGCGCTGTATGATCTTCATATTCCATGTACGAAGACAACTTCTTCCCTGCTTTTCCTGGAGCGTGACGCAGTTTCCGAGGCGAAGCAGATCCAGACTGCATGTATCAATTGCGGACGTTGTGTAAGCGTCTGTCCGGGCCATGTGGTTCCGGCCCGCCTTGCAACTCTTGCAGAACACGGTGATATGGCAGGCTTCGAAAAAATGGATGGTATGGAATGCTGCGAGTGCGGCTGCTGCAGTTACATCTGTCCGGCCAAACGACCTCTGACTCAGAGTATTAAATCTATGAGAAAAATGGTTCTTGCAGAGCGCAAGAAAAAGAAATAGGGGGAGGAATAACAATGGAACAAATGTATAACGTATCATCTAATCCCCATATCAGGGATAAAATGACCACCAGCCGTATTATGCAGCTGGTAGCGATCGCACTTCTGCCGACAACACTTTTCGGTATCTGGAACTTTGGAGTGCATGCACTTCTTGTAGTGCTGGCGACGGTTGCATCCAGTGTGTTTTTTGAATGGCTGTATGACCGACTGATGCATAAAAAGAATACAACTACTGATTTCAGTGCAGTTGTAACAGGACTTCTGCTTGCACTGAACATGCCGCCCCAGATCCCGATCTGGATGCCGATCCTTGGCAGTGCTTTTGCGATCATTGTTGTAAAACAGCTGTTCGGTGGACTTGGACAGAACTTTATGAACCCGGCTCTTGCAGGAAGATGTTTCCTTATGATCTCTTTTGCCGGAAAAATGACTAACTTTGCAGTTTCCAAAAGCTCCCATGCTGTTGTAGATGCGGTTACACAGGCAACACCTCTGGCAGCGCTTAAAAGCCAGGGATTCATTGAGGGGACTTCTATTCCTGTAAAGAATCTGTTCTTTGGTAATATCCAGGGTACCATCGGTGAGACTTCTGCCCTGGCGATCCTAATCGGTGCAGTGATCCTTCTCGCATTTAAGATCATCGATCTGAAGGTACCTCTTACATATATTGGAAGTTTTGCAGTATTTGTCATTTTCTATATGCTGGGAACAGGCAAAGGCTTTGATGTAAACTATCTTTTCAGCCATATCTTTGGAGGAGGTCTGATGCTTGGAGCCTGGTTTATGGCAACCGATTATGTGACAACGCCGATCACTCCGAAAGGTCAGCTGGTATATGGCTGCTGCCTCGGTATCGTGACAGCGGTATTCCGTCTCTTTGGTGGTTCCGCAGAGGGTGTTTCCTATGCGATCATTTTCTGCAATCTTCTGGTTCCGCTTATTGAAAAAGTAACAAAACCGGTTGCTTTTGGAAAAGGAGGCAAGAAATAATGGGTAAGATTATCAGAAATACATTGATCCTTACGATCATTACAGTAGTTGCCGGCCTTGGCCTTGGACTGGTTTACGAAGTTACCAAAGAACCCATTGCAAGAACCGAGGAACAGGCAAAAAAAGAAGCATGGCAGACTGTATTCAGTGATGTAAGCCTGGAAGATTTTAAAGCTGTAGATGTAGACAAGGAAGCAGCAGATAAAACAGCTTCAGATCTTGGAATCAAAGCAACCGTAGATGAAGTCTGTGAAGCAGCAGATGAAGGCTATGTGGTAACTGTAACCGATAAAGAGGGTTACGGCGGTGATATCCAGATCACAGTTGGTGTAACAAAAGACGGTACCGTCAGCGGCGTTTCCATTCTTTCCATCAGTGAGACTGCCGGACTTGGAATGCGTGCTACAGAAGCGAAGTTCCAGGAACAGTATGTTGGAAAGAATACCGATAAATTCTATATATCCAAGGACGGCGGCGAAGGTGAACCTATTGATGCTATCAGTGGTGCGACCATCACATCCAGAGCTTTTACCGGTGCAGTCAATACAGCTATCGGCTATTGCAAAAACGCATTTTAGGAGGGTAGTTGAATATGAATAATTGTGGTGAAAGATTAAAAAACGGCATTATAACCGAAAATCCGATTTTCGTCCTGATGCTTGGTATGTGTCCTACCCTTGCGGTAACGACTTCTGCGATCAATGGTATTGGTATGGGACTTTCCACAACCGTAGTTCTGGTTATGTCAAACATGCTCATCTCCATGCTGCGTAAGGTTATTCCAGACTCCGTCAGAATGCCGGCCTTTATCGTAGTTGTAGCATCTTTTGTAACTATCGTACAGTTTCTGATGGAAGGCTTTACTCCTTCTCTTTATGAGTCACTTGGAATTTACATTCCACTGATCGTTGTTAACTGTATCATTCTGGGACGTGCAGAGAGTTATGCTTCCAAGAACCCTGTCCTTCCGTCTATCTTTGACGGACTTGGAATGGGTCTTGGCTTTACAGTGGGCCTGGTTGCCATTGGTCT
The DNA here is from genome assembly GCF_052064225.1 of Blautia massiliensis (ex Liu et al. 2021). NCBI lineage: Bacteria > Bacillati > Bacillota > Clostridia > Lachnospirales > Lachnospiraceae > Blautia > Blautia massiliensis (ex Liu et al. 2021). Next base: position 83,875 of record NZ_JBQHWA010000013.1, read on the forward strand.
TGTAAGAGAGATCCTTGGTTCCGGAAAGGCTTTCGGAGCACAGATCATTCCGGTTGCTGATGCAGCTACCGGTGCTGCCGGCTATACCCCGATCACTATCTTTATCCTTGCACCTGGAGCATTTCTGGTTCTTGCCGGACTTGCAGCGATCCAGAACAAAGTAAAGATCAACATGGCAAAGAAGGGCAAAGATGTTTCCAAGATCCAGTCCGGCTGTGGCTCCAATTGTGCGACCTGCGGCGGATGTCCTTCCGACAAAGAATAAAAAGGGGGAATAGAAGATGGCAAGCTTGATGTTGATCGCAATTGGTTCTGCGCTTTGCAGTAACGTTGTATTGAGTCAGTTCCTGGGAATCTGTTCTTTCCTTGGAGTTTCCAAGAAAACAGAAACCGCAGCCGGCATGGGTGGTGCAGTTGTGTTTGTTATTACTATTGCATCTTTTGTTGCAGGACTGCTTTATAAATTCATCCTGGTACCGACCCATTTTGAGTATCTGAAAACGATTGTATTTATCCTGGTTATCGCGGCACTGGTACAGATCGTAGAAATGTTTCTCAAGAAATTTGTACCATCCCTTTACAAGGCACTTGGTGTATACCTTCCTCTGATCACAACAAACTGTGCAGTTCTTGGTGTAGCACTGAACAACGTTAAATATGAATACAGCATTCTTGAAAGTGTTGTCAACGGATTTGCCACAGGTGTAGGTTACCTGATCGCAATTGTATTACTTGCGGGAATCCGTGAAAAAATGGAATACAACGATATTCCGGAATCCTTCCAGGGTATGCCGATCGTTCTGCTTACGGCAGCACTGATGGCTATTGCATTCTTTGGATTCTCCGGAATCGTATAGGAGGAAGAAGAGCATGAGTATAACAGGAATTATTATGGCTGCAGTCATTGTCGGCGGTACTGGTTTATTCATTGGTATCTTCCTCGGACTTGCAGACAAGAAATTAACCGTTAAGGTAGATGAAAAGGAAGAAGCCATTCTCGGCGTTCTTCCAGGAAATAACTGTGGTGGTTGTGGATATCCGGGATGTTCCGGACTCGCTGCCGCAATTGCAAAGGGAGAAGCTCCTGTAGATCAGTGTCCGGTTGGCGGTGCTCCTGTTGCAGCCAAGATTGGCGCGATCATGGGACAGGAAGTAAAAGAAACCGCACGTCAGGTTGCTTTTGTAAAATGTGCGGGAACCTGTGATAAGACGACTGTGAAATATGAGTACACAGGTGTGGAAGACTGCGAGATGATGGCTTTCATCCCTGGCAGCGGTGCAAAAAACTGTACATTTGGATGTATGGGCTTCGGAAGCTGTGTAAAGGCATGTCCGTTTGATGCGATCCATATAGTGAATGGTATTGCGGTCGTAGATCAGGAAGCATGTAAAGCCTGTGGCAAATGTGTTGCCAAATGTCCGCGTCACCTGATCGAGCTGGTACCATATGACAAACAGACACGTGTAGCCTGCAGCTCCCACGCAAAAGGTAAGGCAGTTACAGCTGCCTGCGAGCTTGGCTGTATCGGCTGTAAAAAATGTGAGAAGAACTGTCCGTCCGAGGCGATCACAGTTACCGATTTCTGTGCACACATTGATTATGATAAGTGTACAGGCTGCGGTAAATGTAAGGAAGTTTGCCCAAGACATGTGATTCTGTAAAACAAAAAAGAACTGCCTGTCACGGAAGTTTTCCGAGTGACGTGGCAGTTCTTTTTTGGAATAAAGCATGTTGTGCCCGATAATGCATAAATAAAATAAATACATACAAATATTTGGTTATATTTCAATGAAAAATTGCAGTTTCCGGTTAAAAATATTTGACCGGTGAATTTCAAGGGGCTATAATAGAATATAAATATTCAGTATACTTCAAGGAGAACGAAATTCATGAGTAAGATTATTTTAACTGGCGACCGCCCGACGGGGCGCCTCCATGTAGGTCATTATGTTGGATCTCTGGCAGAGCGTGTGAAGCTGCAGAATTCCGGCTTATATGATGAGATTTATATTATGATCGCAGATGCCCAGGCACTTACAGATAATGCAGAGCATCCGGAGAAAGTACGCCATAACATTCTTCAGGTTGCTCTGGACTATCTGGCATGCGGGCTTGATCCGGAGAAATCCAATATTTTTATCCAGTCCATGGTTCCGGAGCTGACAGAACTTACCTTTTATTATATGAATCTGGTTACGGTAGCACGAGTACAGCGTAATCCTACCGTTAAATCCGAGATTAAGATGCGTAATTTTGAAGCCAGCATCCCGGTAGGCTTTTTCTGCTATCCGATCAGTCAGGCTGCTGATATTACTGCTTTCCGCGCAACACATGTACCGGTAGGTGAAGATCAGCTTCCGATGCTTGAGCAGTGCAAGGAGATCGTCCATAAATTCAATACCGTTTATGGTGATACACTGACAGATCCGGAAATTGTTCTTTCTTCCAATAAAGCATGCTTACGTCTTCCGGGAATTGACGGAAAGGCTAAGATGAGTAAATCTCTCGGAAACTGCATCTATCTGTCTGATGAAGAAGATGTTGTAAAGAAAAAGATCATGTCCATGTTTACAGATCCGAACCATCTTCGTGTTCAGGATCCTGGTCGTGTAGAGGGAAATCCGGTATTTATCTATCTGGATGCCTTCAGCCGCCCGGAACATTTTGCTGAATTTCTGCCAGAGTATCAGAATCTGGATGAACTTAAGGCTCACTATCAGAAAGGTGGCCTTGGTGATGTGAAAGTCAAGAAGTTCCTGAATAATGTTATGCAGGCAGAGCTTGGACCGATCCGTGAAAGAAGGAAAATGTGGGAGCAGCGAACCGAAGATGTGTTCGATATCCTGAAAGCCGGTACAGAGGTTGCCAGAGAAAAAGCTGCCGCAACGCTTCATGATGTCCGTTCTTCTATGCGGATCAATTATTTTGAGGATCAGGATTTCCTTAATCAGTGATAAAAAACAGCGAGAGGAATCACAGGCTTGTATACAGGATCAACCCGGAGATTGTATTCCGGGTTGATTTTTTTTGAAAATTATGTTACTATTGCGTTCATATGGGAAACAGATGTTCAGCTGTTTCAGGGAAGGAGCCTTGAGATTTGATTTCTTTTGTAAAAGGTACTGTAGCAGAAATCGGTGAAAATTGTCTGGTTGTGGAAAATGGCGGAATTGGTTATGAGATTTATATGACAGGACAGGATCTTGGGAAAGCACGGATAGGCGATGAAAAGAAGATCCATACCTTTCTCTATGTGCGGGAGGATATTCTGCAGCTATATGGTTTTTTTTCGAAGGATGATCTTGGCATGTTCAAGCTTCTGATCGGTGTCAACGGAGTCGGACCTAAAGGCGCTCTGGGTATCCTTTCCGGGATTAGTGCAGACGAGCTTCGTTTTGCAGTGCTTTCCGATGATGTAAAAACAATCTCCAAGGCCCCTGGAATCGGGAAAAAGACAGCCCAGAAAATGATTCTGGAGCTGAAAGACAAGCTGAAATTGGAAGATGCTTTTGAGATGAAACTGGCGCATCAGCAGGAAGAAGCAGCTGAGGGAGCATCTGATCTGAGGGATAGTCGTCAGGAAGCGGTGGAGGCGCTTGTCGCATTAGGATACAGTTCTGCAGATGCCCTTCGTGCAGTACGAAAGGTACCGGAAGATGTGCCGGCAGATGATGTAGAAGCAATTCTTCGGGCTGCACTGAAAAATTTTTAACGCCGTGAGTAAGAGCAAACATGCTCGCACTGAAATGAAATAGAACGGAGCATAGCAAATGGATAACAGGATCATTACAACAGATGTTACAGAAGAGGATTTTTCCCTGGAGGGAAATTTAAGGCCTCAGAGTCTGGATGAATATATTGGTCAACAGAAAACAAAAGATACCCTGAAGATTTATATCGAAGCAGCAAAGCAGCGCCATGATTCACTGGATCATGTGCTGTTTTATGGACCTCCGGGGCTGGGAAAGACTACACTTTCCGCGATCATTGCCAATGAGATGGGAACACATATGAAGGTAACATCAGGTCCTGCGATTGAAAAGCCAGGCGAAATGGCTGCGATCCTGAACAACCTTCAGGAAGGAGATGTGCTGTTTGTAGATGAGATACACAGACTGAACCGACAGGTAGAAGAGGTTCTTTACCCGGCCATGGAAGATTTTGCTATCGATATCATGATCGGCAAGGGAGCATCCGCCCGTTCCATTCGTCTGGACCTGCCGAAGTTTACATTGGTAGGTGCAACAACGAGGGCAGGTCTTCTTTCCGCACCGCTTCGTGATCGTTTTGGCGTAACACAGAGACTGGAGTTTTATGATAAAAAAGAACTGACGACGATCATTCTCCGTTCCGCTCAGGTGCTTGGCGTGGAAATCGAACCCAATGGAGCTGCCGAGATCGCCAAGCGTTCCAGAGGAACCCCCCGTCTGGCCAACCGTCTTCTGAAGAGAGTACGTGATTTTGCCCAGGTGAAGTATAACGGTGTGATCACCTACGATGTTGCCTGTTTTGCATTGGATCTTCTGGAGGTAGATCAGTATGGCCTCGATAAAACGGACCGCCGCATTCTCCAGACCTTGATCTTGAATTTCCAGGGCGGACCAGTGGGGCTTGAAACACTTGCCGCATCAATCGGAGAAGACTCCGGAACACTGGAAGATGTGTATGAACCCTATCTTTTACAGACAGGTTTCCTTAACAGAACTCCACGTGGAAGAATGGCTTCCGTGCTGGCATATACCCATCTTGGATATCCTCGTCCTGATTTGTCGACAAAGTAAAAGTCACCCGATAATTGCTCCTTGTTTGCCAAGAAAGCCTCTTATGTCTTGTGTTTTCGAATTTCCATTTGTAAAAATCTTCGAACACTTCTGCAAAAGTAGGCTGATATGTTCCCGCCTTGTAGGCTGTAAGGACCGTAACCCCCTTAATCCAGTCATCTGTATAAAACAGATGGCAGCAGGGCGGAGAACATTACCAAGTGCGTCAATTCTGGCCGGAGGATGAACCGCATAACAATTCCACCGTCCCGGTATTGGCGTACTGGGGCGCTTTTTTATTTACAACAATTCAGAAATTTTGATTGATAAATCAGGATATACACATACCGGTATTTCATCATCAAAAGAGTATAATCCCGTACCAGATTCATTTTCAAAATCATAAACAGAAGCAGACATAAGAAAAATAAAAGCTTATCTGTTTGAGGATGATTCCCTACTGGACACAGAAACAGGAAGATACAGACAGACATTTTGATCCGGACTGTGCAATTGCTCAGAGCTGGCAGCGACTTATGACAGGAAAAGATATTAAGCAGCATGACAGAACACTGATGAAGCACGAACTTCTTGAAATGAAGATAAAAAGGGAAAATCCGGATATGGAACACTGGAAAGCACACCAGATAGCTTCAGAAAAATATGATTATCCAAAGGAGGCAATAGAGTATTATGGTATTGAGACCACCAGTCAGAAATGGCCGGTGGTCTTTTTATACTCATTTTTAAGAATTGCGCCGGTGCAACGGAGGGGGAGGTGAGGGACATGAAGATCAGAGTGATTCATGATTTCTATGACAAAGAGAACGATCTGGAACTCCGGAAAGTCGAAGAAGAGTAGGAGGCAACAGAAGAAAGAGGCAGATACCTGGTAGATTTCCGAGTAGCGAAAGAGATCACAGATCCGGAATCTCCCGTTGAGGCGTAGGGTGAAACGCCTTATTTTTATGTCCGAAGGCTTAAAACTACACGGAGACACCGGGTTATCAACTGTCCATGTGAGACACACGTAAAACTGTATTCGTGCAGACAGCACATAAAAAAACTATAAAGGAGCATGAAAAATGTTTAAAAAATCTCGATGCAAAGTACCCATGAACCTGCAGAAATTACGGCCAGAAGATCATCAACATCCTGAATGACATATTATCTATTAAGGTATCAAAAACAGAAAAGGAGAGTAATACCATGAATATCAACACAAGCCTTATCAGTAACAACAACAGCTATGCAGGACAGACACCGGCGTATATCGTAATTCACAATACAGATAACTATGCGAAAGGTGCAAATGCGAAAGCGCATGCAAAAGCACAGCATGATGGCAACTTTAAGGGATATTCCGCACATGTATATGTGGACGACACAGAGGCGTATCAGGCGCTTCCATACAACCGTGGAGCATGGCACGTAGGCGTCAACTACGGCGGTCGGCTGTTCGGTACTGTCAACAACAGAAATTCAGTAGGAATCGAGATGTGCGTCCAGGCGTGCTATAACTATGAGAAAGCTTTCCAGAATACAGTACAGGTGTGCAAACAGCTTATGAAACAGCTGGGAATCCCGGCAGACAGAGTTGTGCAGCATTATGATGTATGTGCAAAGAACTGCCCGTCAGCGATCCGTGCAAAAGGTGACTGGAACCGGTTCAAGCAGCTGATCGGAGCTGAGACCACCACGCCAACGGTAGATAAGTATTATCGCACAAGAAAGTCCTGGGCTGACAGCAAGAGCCAGATTGGAGCATACAAGAGCCTTGAGAATGCAAAGAAAGAGTGGAAACAGGGCTACACCATCTATGATTGGAACGGAAAAGCAGTGTATCCTGTACAGACTTCAGAAAAGGCAGTAGTTCTGACAGGAAAATTTGAGACCCAGCTTCCGATCATCCGGAAAGGGAATTCCGGCGTTGCGGTTTCTGTGCTGCAGTCTGTACTTGGTGTTACTGTGGATGGCCATTTCGGAGACGATACAGAAGCATCTCTGAAAGTTTTCCAGAAAAACACAGGCGTAAAGGTAAGTGGAACCTGCGGTATTGATTCCTGGAAAAAGATGATCGAACACATGAAAGCCAACACTCATAATTGAGAAAAACATTTGCATCTTTAAGGAAAATATTGTAATCGACAAAATAATAGAAAAACTTCTATACATTTTTGCGGGAATCAGTTATAATAAAAGAAATTGCGGGTTGTAAGACCGGCAATGCAGAGGAATGTTATTGAGGAAATTACCAGTAACAGATAAATTCAGGAGGCTTTACGAATGGCGGTAAAGAATACAGCACAGGTTGTTATCGATGGAAAGATCATTACTCTGGGCGGGTATGAGTCCGAGGAATATTTTCAGAAGGTTGCAGCCTATATGAATAATAAGATCAGTGAGCTGAGTCAGATGCCGGGATATTCCAGACAGGCCATGGAGACCAAGCATACACTGCTCAGTCTGAATATTACAGATGATTATTTTAAGGCAAAGAAGCAGGCGGAGATTTTTGAACAGGATCTGCAGCAGAAAGACCAGGAGATGTATGATCTGAAACATGAACTGATCTCTTTGAAAATGCAGATCGAAGAGGCGAAGAAGGCAGAACAGGAAGCTCAGGAACAGAAGAATCTTCTGGACGGTAAGGTGAAGGAGCTGGAGAAAGAACTTGATGAACTGCTTAAATAAGGATGGGGGATTGCTTCGGTAATCCTCTTTTGTTTTATGGTCATCGGATTGATTAACAGATGGGAGATGAGGGAATACTTTGAAAAATATGATAACAGAACTGCTCTCGCCGGCAGGTTCTTATGAAAGCTTTGAGGCAGCTATTGGTGCCGGGGCTGATGCGGTATATGTAGGGGGACCGGCTTTTGGAGCAAGAGCTTATGCGCAGAACTTCACCCAGGAAGAGCTGATCACTGCCATTGAGACCGCACATATCCATAACCGCAAATTGTATCTTACTGTGAATACACTTTTGAAGAACCGTGAACTGGATGATCAGCTGTTTGAATATCTGCTTCCATATTATGAGGCAGGTCTGGATGCGGTGATCGTACAGGATCTGGGAGTATTTTCTTTTATACGCCGGAATTTCCCGGATCTGGATATTCATGCAAGCACACAGATGACAGTAACCGGACCGGAGGGAATGCGATTTCTGGAGGAAAAGGGAGCAACTCGTGTGGTTCCGGCCAGAGAGCTTTCCCTGGAAGAGATATCTGCCATGCATAAGGCAAGTCCTCTGGAAATAGAGACTTTTATCCATGGAGCTCTCTGTTACAGCTATTCCGGCCAGTGTCTGATGAGCAGTATTTTCGGTGGAAGAAGCGGAAACCGTGGCCGCTGTGCACAGCCATGCAGGCTTCCTTACAGTGTAACCATGGATCACAGAAAATATAAAGGAGACAAGGATTTTTGTGCATTAAGCCTGAAAGATATCTGCACTCTGGATATTCTTCCGGATATCCTGGAGGCGGGTGTTATGTCTCTGAAGATCGAAGGGCGTATGAAACAGCCGGCGTACACAGCGGGCGTCACGGCAGTATATCGAAAATATCTGGATATGTATTTAAGTGGAAAAGAATATCACGTTCAGGAAAAAGACCGGAAGTATCTTCTTGAGCTTTTCAGTCGTGGAGGATCCTGCAAAGGATACTATGATATGTATCGCGGGCCGGAAATGATGGCTTTTGCCAATGAAAAAAAATCCGGTAATATCCAGCCGGAGATCAGAAAAATAAAAGAAAAAATTCATGGGAATTTAATACTTTCTCCTGAAAGTCCTGTTATACTGGAAATAACCTGCAAGGGCCAGACAGTAACTGCTATGGGCGGTGAGGTACAGTTTGCTAAAAATCAGCCAATGGAAGAACAGAGGATCCGTCAGCAGATGGAAAAACTGGGAAATACAGATTTTCAGTGGGAGGATCTGAACATTGAAATAAATGGAAGGATTTTTGTTCCGGTTAAAGTTCTCAATGAAGTACGAAGAGATGCTCTGAGTCAGCTGCGGGAAGCACTGATCGGATGTCAGAAGAGAGCACAGGTTACGAAGCAGCCGACGAAATCTAAGGATCAGGCTGCCTGTCACAGAAGGGTAACAGACAGCCTGCCTGTGTATGTATCCTGTGAACGTTCGGATACTGCGGAAGTACTTTTGAACGAACCGGGGATTACAGGTTTTTATTTTCCTTTTGATACTATGGAAAAATATTTTTCACCGGAACTTGCTGCAAGCAGTGAATTATATCTTTCTACTCCACATATCCATCGCGGAGAAATCCCCGAAAAGTGGCTTCGCTCAGCTCAAAAATGGTTGGAGCAGGGTATGAAGGGTTTTCTGGTAAGAAACCTGGAATCTTACGCCGTACTGAAAAAAATGGGATATGGCGAAAAATGTATCCTGGATGCATCCATGTATACCTGGAATGATCAGAGTGTTGATTTCTGGCGGGAAGAGGGAGTTCTTCGAAATACAGTCCCCCTTGAGTTGAATGAGGGTGAACTGAAACACAGAGATAATACTTCTTCGGAGCTGCTTTTATATGGTTATATCCCACTGATGCTTTCCGCGCAGTGTGTAAGGAAGAATCTTTTCGGATGTACAGGAAAATATGAGACGGCTTATCTGAAAGACCGCTATAACAGTGAATTTCCGGTAAAATGCAGCTGTGATCCATGGGGAAAAAACATCTCCGAAAAAGCAAAATACTGTTATAATATCATTTATAACAGCATTCCTTACGGACTTCCGGGTGAAAAAGATCAGGTAAAAAAACTGAACCTTCACTCTTTGCGGCTGGCATTTACGATTGAAGAGCCAGAGAAAGCAAAAGCGATCCTGAAAGAATTCCTGACGGTTTATCAGGAAAACGGAAAACCTTCCGGACGCAGGTATACAAAAGGCCATTTTAAAAGAGGAGCCGAGTAAAAGTGTATGATTAATGTAATTACAGAATTATCTAAGTATGTGATCCTCACATTGATGATCGTCTATACCTTTCATTGTTTTTATATGGTGTGGCGGCAGGATGAGGAAGAAAAGAGAGAACTGCTCCATCAGCAGCTGACCATGATCTTTTTTATTGATTTTACAGCATTTCTTGTGATCTATTTAAAAAGCATGGATTTCAGGGTCATCCTGTTCTATATCGAAATGATGATCTTTTTTGCAGCGATCCAGATCCTTTATCGAATTATTTATCAGAATGCATCGCTGCTTCTTTTAAATAATATGTGTATGCTCCTGAGCGTAGGATTTATCATGCTCTGCCGGCTTTCACTTCCGTCTGCAACTAAGCAGCTTCTGATCGTGGCCGCAGGTAGTGCAGTATCACTGGTGATACCGGTAATGATACGAAAAATGAAATTTTTAAAGGATCTTACATGGGCTTATGCCGGAATTGGTATTGTACTTCTGGCGGCAGTTCTTGTTCTGGCAAGCACAAGCTACGGTGCAAAGCTTTCTCTTATGGGAATCCAGCCTTCCGAGGTGATCAAGATAACCTTCGTATTTTTTATGGCATCACTTCTGTGTACCAAGGTGGATTTTCGCAAAGTAGTACTGGCTACGATCGTTGCAGTGATCCATGTAGGGATCCTGGTTCTTTCCAGGGATCTGGGTAGTGCAGTGATCTTTTTTGTCACCTACCTTGTACTGATCTATGTGGCAACCAGAAATCCGAGCTATTTATTTCTGGGACTTGGCGGAGGATGCGTTGGTTCGGTGATCGCATATCATCTTTTTGGACATGTCCGTCAGCGAGTCAGTGCCTGGAAGGATCCGATGGCTGTCTATCAAAATGAAGGTTATCAGATCGTGCAGTCTCTGTTTGCGATCGGAACTGGAGGCTGGTTTGGAATGGGACTTTGTCAGGGCTCTCCGGAGAAGATCCCGGTCGTAAAAAATGATTTTATCTTCAGTGCTATTTGCGAGGAACTGGGTGGCATTTTTGCCATCTGCCTGATTCTTGTATGCACAAGCTTTTTTCTGATGATCGTTACTATTGCACTAAAGATCAGGAATCCGTTTTATAAACTGATCGCACTGGGGCTCGGAACAGAATATGCTTTTCAGGTATTTCTGACCATTGGCGGTGCAACCAAGTTTATTCCAATGACAGGAGTTACACTTCCGCTGGTGAGTTACGGAGGCAGTTCTGTCATGTGTACCATCCTGATGCTTGCGATCATTCAGGGACTGTATATTCTGAGGGAAGATGAGGACGAACAAATTGAAACGCAGCGAAAAGAAACGATTGAAAGAAGAGGAAAGAGAGCGACGCCTGAGAGAAAGAGAAATAGCCAGACTCCGTAGAAAAAAGAACCGGCCTTTAACTTTTGTATCGGCCTTCTTTATATTGATCTTTGTCAGTCTGATCGGATATCTGGCCTATTTTGACGCCATAAAAAGCGAAGATTTTATCAACAGCCCGTACAACACCCGTCAGGATACATTTTCGGACCGGGTAGTACGTGGAAGTATCCAGTCTTCGGATGGTGAGGTTCTGGCACAGACCAATGTGTATGAAGATGGAACAGAAGAGAGAACGTATCCGTTTTCCAATATTTTTGCACATGCAGTAGGATATGATACCAATGGTAAGAGTGGTTTGGAATCGGAAGCAAATTTCCAGCTTCTCACCTCCCATTCATTTTTTCTGGAACAGATGAAAAATGAATTCCTGGAAAAAAAGAATCAGGGTGATACCGTGATCTCCAGTCTGAATGCAGATCTTCAGACAACGGCATACAATTCTCTGGGAGACCGCAGAGGAGCGGTAGTTGTACTGGAACCATCCACCGGACGTATCTTGGCTATGGTGAGCAAACCGGATTTTGATCCGAATACGATTGCACAGAACTGGGATACCCTTGTTAATGATGAAAGTAACAGTAGCCTTTTAAACCGTGCAACCAATGGAGCTTATCCTCCAGGATCAACATTTAAGATCGTCACGGCACTGGATTATTTCAGACAAAAGGGATCACTGGAGGGATATTCCTATCTGTGTCAGGGAAGTATCACAGTGGATGACCACACGATCCAGTGTTACAATGGTGCAGTACATGGACAGGAGGATTTTTATTCCGCATTTGCACATTCTTGTAACTGTGCATTTGCAGATATGGGACTTGGTCTGGGAGGAGATACTCTGAAAAGTACTGCAGAGGATCTGCTCTTTAATAGGGCGCTTCCGCTGAATTCCTATAAAACCAGTCGCTTTACCCTTGATAAAGATTCTCCGAATGCACTTGTGATGCAGACCTCGATCGGCCAGGGTAACACTCTTGTTTCTCCGATGCATATGGCATTGATCACAAGTGCCATCGCCAATGATGGTATACTGATGAAGCCAACCATGATCGATAAGATCGTGAATAATTCTGGTGATACGGTCAGGGAAACAGAAAAAACAGAATACAAACGTCTGATGACAAGAAATGAAGCCAATATCCTTGGAAAACTAATGAAAAATGTAGTTGAAAACGGTACGGCTTCCGCATTGAACGGACGAGGATATACTGTTGCCGGAAAGACCGGTTCTGCGGAGTTTGATGAAAATGGTTCCAGTCATTCCTGGTTTGTGGGTTATTCTAATGTAGATGATCCGGATATCGCCATTGCAGTGATCGTGGAAAACGGCGGAACCGGAAGTGAAGCGGCAGTTCCCATTGCGGCCGATGTTTTTGATGCATATTATTTCGATTAAATTGAGAACAGTATCTGCTTCTTGCCCCTTGCCTATAAGGTGAAAAAGAGGTATACTATAGCCAGTGCAAAAGACACACGCATTACAGGAGGATTGCAATATGATAGAAGCAACAAGCTGTGGCGGTGTGGTAATTCATCGGGGTAAGATCCTGGCATTGTATAAATCCTACAGGAACCGTTATGAAGGATGGGTGCTTCCCAAAGGAACTGTAGAAAAAGGAGAGACTTTTGAGCAGACTGCTTTACGTGAAGTAATGGAAGAAGCAGGTGTTCGGGCCTCTATCGTGAAATATATCGGCAAGAGCCAGTATAATTTCACCGTTCCGGAGGATGTGGTAATGAAAGAGGTACACTGGTATCTCATGATAGCTGATAATTATCATAGCAAACCCCAGCGAGAGGAATATTTTGTAGATTCCGGATACTATAAGTTTCATGAGATCTATCATCTTCTCCGTTTTTCCAACGAGAAGCATATCGTGGAACAGGCCTATCAGGAGTATCTGGAAATGCGAAGTGAGGGCGTCTGGGCGAAACAGCAGAAGTATTTTTAACAACAGGACAGGGCTGTGTACATACGCAGCCCTGTTTGGCATTATCCAATGCGTCGTAAAACCCCTTGTTTCAGCTATGGGGATATAAGACGCGTCCATCGAATTTATGCAAGTAATTGAATATGGACAAAATAGTAATTGTATTAACTAATGAACTATAGTATAATACAAATATGAACACAACATATAAATCAAACAACAATGTCGTCTATT